>PEAL01000152.1 GCA_002753725.1 Deltaproteobacteria bacterium | reverse complement strand
ATTTCATATAAGAAATGACATATGTAATGGCGCATCCAAGGGATATTGCCACACCATATGGTAAATATTGATGGTTGACAGAATCATCCTGAGAATATGAGATTGGATGACAAATGTATTGAACTGAATTTTTCACTGTCTGAATGAATGTTCGCTGCCTGATCATAATCATTAAAGCCATACAGCCTCCGATAAGTGCTGCATAGAACATTGTTTCAATGGCATATGAACTTCCTTTTAAAGCCCCAATAGCTGCTAATAATTTGACATCGCCTGCACCAATACCCCCAATGAAATAAAAAAATATCAGCAGTAATGTTCCAATGCCAAGTCCACACAGACTAAACAAAAAGCCATTAACGCCATGACAGAAAAAGTGAATGATCAACCCCAGGGCCATAGCAGAATATGTTTGTGTGTTATAGATTTTTCGCTCTTTTACATCTGTGATCGCAGATGTAACAATCAGTAATAATAGTGTGATATTGATCCATTGCATATGATTCTCCTTATGAAATCGGTAGTTTTACCATTGTTGAAATGATATGATAAAATTGACTCAGGGAAGGAATGATCAGCGCTGTTGTCAAAGCAAAAGCCATAACGATCGTTGCATTAACAATAATATATTCGACCATTCCCTGCCCTTTATTTCCCAAAACAAAACGCTTGATTTGTTTCAAAAGCATTTGATCCTCCCTGTTTATCAATCCCATTAATTTTAAAGCTTAAAAATCCATAGATTCAATTTGTTGTTGAACCCAGTTTTTATCCATGATGTGTTGATGATGATTGGGTGGTAATTCAGGTTCATTATTTTGGATTGCTTTATGAGGCATATGGTTATTGGTCATGATCAGTTGCGTTTGCTTTTCAATCCACTGTTTATCAATGGGTTTGGGTTCAGACATTATTATTTCAGCAACTTTCTGTTTGACAGGCTTTTTAGTGTGTTTTTTAGTTTTTCGCGCTATTTTAGTTTTGGAATGAGGTACATATTGTCTGTATTTTTTGAGGTAATATTCTGATTTTTCAACATGATAATATGCCCCTTTTGTTGTGTAAATTTTACTTAAATAATAAAAAGCCATTGGGTAATAAGGATTTGTCAGCTTTTTATCTGCTTCTATAACCCTGGAAAATTGCGCAATGCTTTGTTGCAGAAGCCCCAATCGTTTGTAAATCACTCCGAGTTTATAGTGGATTTCTTTATCTTTGGGTTCACATTGCTCAAAAAGTTCTCTGGCTTTTATTAAATCATTTTTTCGATAATAATCATTTCCTGTTTTTTTTAAATTAATTGCAGATGCCAACTGGTTATGATTGATCAGCCAGTGTTGAATTTTTTCTGCATATGGAGAATCCGGCTGCATGGATAAATATTGTTTAAAAAAAGCAGATGCCTGATGAACATTGTAGGACTGGTGGCCCTTTGTTGAATATATAACACCCAGGTTATAATATGCTTTATGAAAGGTTGGATCGATTGAAATGACTTTCAGGTAATGGTTGCGGCTTTTGTCAAACTGACCTGTTTGATAGTAAATAAATCCAAGTTTGTAATGAGAATCTGCATCTGATGGGTAATTGTCGACAATTTCAAGAAATGTTTTTTCTGCTTTATTATATAATTGCTTGTCAATGTAATTATTTCCGATCATCTTTGAATCTTCAAGGTGGTCGGAAGTATTCTGTGTATCAATTTTAAAAATTGTGGCGCAGGATGTTAACATTGAAATAAAAATGCAGAGAATTAAATATTGGTATTTCATATGAATTCCTTTCTTAGTCAAATGTATATTCAATCAAATATTCAGAAAGTTGCCCACTGCCATCCCGAATAGGAAGTCTGACCCAATCAGCGACCCATTGAACCTGTGGCGGTAATGGGACATTTTCAAACACCATATCAATAGCGCTTTGAACGCTTTCACTGGTGCTGATTTTAGCCATTTCTAACGTGATAATGTCAGGATCATTTTTTAATTTGGCTTCGAGCCTGGCAGCTTCAATTCTCAATAAAATGGCTGTTTTACTGTTTATATCAGCCAGTTGGTCTGCATTAACATGCCCATCTGTTACCACGCCGCCAAGCTCTATCAGGTTAGCCATACTACTCAATCGTCTCGCTTCACGTCTGAGTCTGTTAATTTCATTTTTTAGTTTTTCTTTTTCTTTGTCAGTGAGGACTTGCTGTGTAGTATTTCCAGATGGCTGTGTATTCGTGCCAGTATCTATTGCAGTCAATTTATCGCCAATTTTTTTATTGGTCGTGCTTATCGATTGTTGATAGAGAATAAATCCAGCCATACAGCCAATGGCAATGAGTGAAATAATGATGATATTTTCAGTCATTGCCTGCCCTTTATGTGCTTTTAAGTAACTATTTAATATTGTTTTCATTATGCACCTTTTTCGGATAAAATTTTCAAAGAACGTCATTGACTGACGCTCTTTGAAAAGCTTTTATAATTGATTGTTACAAGGGAGTTGGTTATTTTACAGATTCAGAAATTTTTGGTCCTATTTTTCCAAGACTTTCAGATATCTTTTCTTGCAAAGATGTAAATGCCACCATCGAACCAATCGCAATCAAAGATACGATTAAGATCCATTCAGTCATGCCCTGACCAAGTTTACTTTTTATCAGGGTGTTAAGTTTTTTAATCATGATGCCTCCTATAATTTTAAGTTTGTTATATGGTTGTTTGAAAAAACGATTTAACATCGCTCTCATTTGCTGGCTTTTACGTATAATTTAATGTATTAAAGTTTTCCAGATTGAGAGCGACATCTAATCAAGCTTCCTTACTTTATATAAACGATCAAAGTTCTTTTTTTTTGCATAAAATTTCAATTAAAGTCACTAATCACTAATTTTGCTGCATGTGGCATATCTATTTTTCCTGGTGAAGTTGTGAATGAGCATATAAACAATACCGTAAAAATAAATATAGTAAGTATCCACTCTGTCGCCGTGCCATAACCCTGATTACCTTTTAATAAATATTTTAGTTTATTAATCATAATGATCTCCTATTAATGATTAAAATCAATTTTTTTATAGAAAAAATGGTTTAAAATGCGATTGGCGTATAAGATTGATAGTCATTTGACGCTTTATTAAAACTTCTATGGTTACGAGTATGCTGTGGGGGTTGCTGATGGATTTTCTTTTTAATGTGAGCGATTGATTTTTCAGCTTCTTTTTGAACAATTGGGGATTCAAAAGGATTCATCAGTTGATCTAACGCATTGATGGCTTGATAATTGTTTCCAATTCTACCTGCTGAAATTGCGGCTGCTTTTCTAATTCCAGGTTGAGGATCCAAAAGTCCCTGTAAAACAGCATTTATTCCTTTTGGACTTCCAAGTGTCCCCAGATGGTAAAAGGATTTTAATCGTATAGAATCATTGGTATGTCTTGATTTTTCAGTAAATACGTTCAAGGCTTCATCTGGTTTAAGCACTGAAAGGCTTCGAACAGCTTCTTGTTGAAGTTTTGGATCTCTGGCTTCATAGCAGGCTTTAAACAGAATCTGGATTATTTCAGGATTGTTTTTTACAAATCGCATATTATACGCAGCTTTGTATTGTTGTTGCGGGTGATTGGCATCATAAATTTGATCTTTTAATTGTTCGATATTCATGTGTTCATTACCTCCTTATATTTCAGTAATATTCATCAAACCATTCATATCCATTCTGACCAATAATGCTTTTTGATGATATTGTTTTGTAATATATGTCAGTGTATTGTATAAAAGCCTTGCTTTTTCAGGATCAGGATTTACAAAATACTCATTTGCCAGACAAAGATAAATAAACCTGGGGACAACATCCAGTGCACAAATTTTTGCGTTGACAGCTTTAGAAGTACTGTTTTTTAAACTCAACTGGATGCCATATTGTTGATGGTTAAGGGTTAAAATAAAATCGATTTTGTAATTATGATCAAGATCAGGAGATTGATCATATTGAATTCCTGCCAGATAAAACGATTTTACAAGATTGTTTTCTACTTTTTTTCCATACTGAACTTGCTTAAAGTTCATTACTTCTCCTTTCGATGTAATGGTTAAATAAAATAGATTTTTTCAATTGTCTTTATTCTATAGAAACGAAAAAAAGATAATTTTTTTGCAGATTAATTTTGGATATTCAGGCAGCTGATAAAAGCTGTTTGATTTGTTTTGAGCAATTTTTGATATCATATTGAAATGTAGCAGTGTCAGAATTCATAAGCTGGCATAAGTCACCATACAGGGCAATGGCGTTTTGATATCGAAAAAGTTTTTCTTTGATAATACATTTGTTGATTATGATTTCAAGCCTTTTGGGTATTCTATGATCATAAAATACACAGGCATTGTTAATGGTATTGCGTGCATTTTCTATATCTTTGAACGTATATAATGCTTTACCTGTTAATACTCTATATGCCATAACGCCAAAGGAATAGATATCACTGCGTTCATCAACAGATTCTGCATAAATTTGTTCCGGAGACATGTAGTTTAATGTTCCTTCATAAAAATTTATTGATCCCTGCCTTAATGCTTCAATCGTTTTTGCAATGCCAAAATCGATGATTTTCATCCATCCATCATTGGATATAAGGATATTCTTTAATGTTAAATCTAAATGAACAATTTGATTTTCATGTAAACATCTTAGACCTTTACAAATTTCTACTATCATATAAAATTTGATTGGCATGGATAATTGGTGGCTGTGTTTGTTTAAAAACTCATACAGGTTGATACCATCAATGTATTCCATAACAATTGCTTTTTTGTGTTGATCAAATCCATACACTTTTACAATATTTGGATGGTTTAAATGTCTGAGCAAAAAGGCTTCGCTGAGCAGTTTTTCATGAAAGAATGACTGCCTGGCGAAATGAGATTTCAGCATTTTCAAACAGACTTTTACCCCCAAACCATTGTCCATCAAATATCTGTCTAAAAATATGTTGCACACGCCACCTTCGCTGATTTTGGTTAGCGAATTCGTATTGCAGTTATCATTACACTGATTGTGTTGAAATCGAAACCAGATGAATAAGAGCATAAAAGATGATATCAATGGAATCAGAGTTTTTAAGCTCCACAGGCGATGATTGACATGCTTAAGCTTTTCATTAAATGTTGAGGCGTACACTGAAAAATAGACGTGCCCAACCTTCTCTTTCTTATACATGATATCTTTGATAAAGATTAGAAAAGGCCTGTAACCTTCTTCCATTCCCTTTTTTATAGACACGCCATTAAATTCATCAATGGGAGCTTCATTTGTCAGTGGATTGAAAAAGAAACAATTTTCTGGATTTTTTTGATTGTCATGCAGAATTAACTTGTCATTAACATCTGTAAAGGCAACACAGTTAAAATCAACAATACCGCTTACATGTTGGATTAATTGACGAAGCGATGGGATATCTTTAAATACAACACCTTCCCCTGAATAATTGGAAAGATAGTCTGCATATGATATACTTTGTTGATAACAATCAAATCTGCTTTTATGAATAAAAATTTTTCCAACAAAATGGTTCAATCCCAACACCACGGAAAAAGACACTGCCGCAATAAAAATCCAGAAGTGGTAAGATTTCTGTGAACTTAAGGTGAACATTTTTATCAAGCGTTGAAAACGAAAAATATTGGATGATATGTTGGGATGAATATTGAAATATCCTGACATCACCCCTCCTTATGTTAAAAAACGATAACAAACCAATATGTCAAATGGTAATATTACGAATAAGAATATACCCCTTTGTTGTGGCATATGAATACGTTTTGGAAACACCTTTTAAATCTGGATTAAATAAATGGATCATTGGATATTGGTCTGTCAGTTTTGCAATTGAAGTTACTGTGGTAATTTTTTTGCTAATGATTGTCATTTGTGGAATACGTTCAAGGTTTTTTATCTTTAAAAACCTGTAAATCAATGCAGCAGCCAGACATTGGGGAATATATTCTTTGGAATACTTACCCAGATATCGACTTTTAAATATAGACTGATATGTCCGATTGTCAGATGTTTTTAAAACCTTGATGACTGTTCCTGTTCCATGATGATAACTGCCCAGACTCAAGATAAAACTGGCAAAAACATTTTGATTGTTTTTAATATATCGTGCACATGCAGCAGCCGCTTTTGTGAAATCTTTACGTTGATCCCTGTGTCTGCTGACATGTAATCCATATTCTCTTGCTGTTTGTTTCATAAATTGGAACATGCCAACAGCTTGTAAGGATGATCTGGCATTATTATTAAAACGACTTTCCACAAATGGAATCGCAAATGCGATATCTTCCGGGATTTTCTGTTTTTCGAAAATAGATATAATACGAGACAAATATTTTTTGCTTCGAATAATCGTTTTATTGGTGCTTGTTCGATTCTTCAAGGTATAGCATTTAAAAAAATAGCACACATGACGCAGTAATTCTTTATCAATAATAAACGATTTTTCTCCCCAATCTTTCAATACAGACAATAACTCATGTTGTATTTCATCTTGAGTAAAAAACCATTGATGTTGCCCTGGCAAGTTTCGATGATTCTTGCCAGTTTGAATGTAACAATTAATTTTTTGCTGAAAATTCGTTTCCGAACTATCAGCAAGAATGACTTCATCTGTTTTTAAATCATCAACTGTGATTATTTTAGAATCCAAATAAAAAAAATAATAGGGCAAACAAATGAAAAGCGTAATGATCCCATACATAATGCGAATGTTTGTTTGTATTTTCATAATAAACCTCAGATAATTGACAATTGATTCACACGACATTTATGCGATCTTAACCAATTACTGGTGTTCAGCAGGTGTTGATACTGTTTTTTTAATTTGAAATAGGCCATTAAAACCTCAATAACAGCAATACTAAGAATTAAAACGATCAATAAAGTATAAAGATTCATTATTGCTCCTTTTGAATCAAATAATTATTATGAATAAAACTAAATATTTCTCACAGGTTCGATAACCATTGCATTCAATCCTTTTCTGGATATGATTGGCAAAAAAGACACTTCATCAGATAAATTGATCGTACTAAAGTTGCACCATTTAGAATGAAAATATATGCCACCTCGTTTGCGGCGTATGGATCCTTCACCGGTTTGTTCATTATATTTTTCGATAATGCCATGTTTACGAAATGATCGATGCGCCATTATCCAAAAACTATCCTTTTGAACCCGGTCAAAATCGGTGTTCGTTGTTTGGGAATCCATTATTTTCCATTGGCTGGAATGGACGCGGCTATCACCATAACGTTCAAATAAAGGGACGACTTCCAATTGTTTGTTGTTAATGGGAACCCAAATCATATGGTGTGAGAAATCACCATTGATGGGAAATCGACATTGAATATAAATATCTTTTGTAAAGGGCTCTCTCAGTAGCATTCCAACATATTTAATGTCAGAATTCATTTGCGTTAAAAAATGAACAAGTTTATCGGTTTTAGCCTTTAGGCCATATGCATTCGTGAATGTCCCAAGATTTTTTTTGATCATATTGACATTTAATTCCATAAATACTCCTTTAATGGATTATTGCTGTACCTCTTGCGTTTGAATATTTTGCTGCATCAGTTTCCCTACAAAGACAACCTTTTTTCCTTGGTTGAATTCTTTAATATTGATGGCCTCGATTCTATCCTGTAAAAAAGACACTTCAAACAAGACTTCAGTATTCACAACAGGCTGAAACGTTTTGTGGAGTTTATTAAAATGAAAAAAAATGTCTCTTTTTCCATTATGGATAAACCCATAAGTTCCATGTAAAGATTTAATTTTTCCGCTTCCAATTTCTCTGATACGCGCACAACGCGCACAGACATACTGGTTATTTCCCAGACCGCTTTTTCGAAAATTAATCATGACTGGTTCAATATCCATGTCTGCATGATGAAGACAAATGACTTTCATAAACGCCTCCTGAACTGCGATTTCCGGGCATAAGAAATGCCCGGAAATGATTATTGGGTCTTATGATCTTTTAAAGAGACATCACGGGCATATCCATTGTCAATGACTTTAGCTTAAGCATATGCTGATTGATCCACTGGCTGTTTATTTTTGATAACAGTGTGTTAAAACATTGATTCGCAGTATATGCTTTATCAATGGCCAAAATAATCTTTTTATCTGCTTTTAATTTCATGGCTTCATCATACAATTTCAAAGCTTGTTCTATTTCCTGGCCAGGTTCTCCCGAATTTGCCATATGATAGTCAATATCACCGCGTTTTTGATTGCACTCATTCAACAATGAATCCAATTTTTGATTGACAATGCCCTGTGTTTCAGTGCAGCTTTTTAAGATATCTTCGAGATCCTGAAAAATTTTGTCTGTATGACGCATTTCATCAATACGTATTGATGAAACAGCTTTTGTTTCAAGCTCTAATACTGAACGTTTGTATTCATTTAATTTATCCTGATATTTTTTTTCAATTTGAAAATAATTTTCATAAGCCTGCTGAGCGTCACCAAGATTGATTTCTTCTAAAATAAAGGTTTCTGTTTGCATATTTCCTCCTGAAAGGGTTAATGTTTATTGGTGCTTTATGCCTTATAATTATAATAAACGCTTAAAGAAGAAAAAATTTGCATAAAAAAATGAATGTTATTTAAGTATTTTGTTCAGATGTTTTTTTTGCTAAAATAGTACTCAAAAATTTGATCATGTAATTTGTATTATTTAAAGGAGGCGGTTATGTGGAATAATTTTGAAAATATGCCTAAACGTAAGGCCATGAGAAAGCAAAAAAACACAATCAAAGAAAACACATATAAGGCTTTAATAAACAAGCCTGGTGTTAATATTGGTAAAGGAAGCGTTTATTCAGTATCCAATAAAACATGGAATATTCCAATCAATATGTATTTTGGAAAAAGGCATCCAGGGGTTGTCCTCAAGCAGAATCGTTATCATCGGGTTATTGCATGTAAAGGAACAGACTTAAAAAATGTATTGCTTGAATGGAATAAGGCTTATACGATTATAAAGCCAGATGATCAAAATGGACTGATAAAAGAGACTGCTTTTTTTAATACACCAAAGGAAATCAGTACAGTTGCATTGGAATCAGAAAAATATGCAGGCACGATTTGTGATAAAGATTACACCATTCTTATGAATAATTGTAGAACGTTTCAGAATATCATGAAATAACGCACACATTTCAAAATTTCCATTTGGTGATGAATTTATGATTCAGGAAAAAGTGAAAGAAGATTTTCCAAAATTGCTTTGGTTGACGATTTTATAGACATAAACTCACCTGATTGTTGCCAGGTTCCCCAGCTTGAATAAAAGACCTGTCTACCTGTTTTGGTTAATCGACATCCATCTTTTGCACTTGTTCTAAAGTCATTTAATGTCAACTGGCTCAGTAGCTGTAAGACAAAGTAATCAACAGAAGGTCTGATGGAATAGTATCAAAATAGTTGCTATCAGCATCAACAATCCAGGTAAAACCACACCGGATATATTCTTTTACTTTTGCAAGTGCCATATTGACAGAACGACCTGTTCGGTATCCAAAACTGTCATTGTGAAACTGTTTCTCAAAAATAGGTTCCAGAACCTTTAAAATAGCGCGTTGTGCCAGTTTATCCCTTAAGGTATATGCAGATATGATTCTCGTTTTTCCACTGCCTTTTGTAACAGGAAAAAAGCGTACAGGATCAGGCTGATATGTTCCTTTTCTTAAATCTTCTGATAATTTAAGAATATGATAAACAAAGTCCTTTTCCATCTCTTGTCTTGATAAATTTTGTGCCCAAATGGCTTTATCATTTTTCAATTTTTTCCATGCAAAATTTAAAACTTCATATGAAGAAGCCTGTTCCAGTAAAGATGACATAATTTTCTTCCTTCAATTTCAGTGTAATCAATATTCAAGATAGTTCTGTATAATATTTATACTAAACGAAATAAGGTTTAATTTTTTGCAATATTTTTAAAAAGTGAGTGTAAAAAAGAGTTCATTGGCCAGGAAATTCTTGGATAATAAAAAGATTTCAAACTGGAATTTTAGCCGCATAATACAATGGCAGCACGATTTGCTTTGGATCATTCCCACCCATTTTTCCAACAAGTTTAATTGTCTGCTGCGGGGCATAGCGATCCATATAGCTTTTGAGGCTTTTTGATTTTGTTCTTTTTCCACTTTTCACTTCAATGGGAATAATTTCAGAGGTTTTTGACACATAAATAAATTCAATTTCAGCCTTGCTCTGTACCCAGGAATATAGATTGGGCATCCCCATTGCTTTCAGTTCGCATGCAACAAAATTTTCCGCAAAAAAGCCTTTCATCATGCCATATTGTTGATGAATAAAATCATGATACGTTAACGCGAGCATTGCGCCCAATAAGCCAATATCAAACAGAAACATCTTGAATTTATTTTCTTTAACATAGGCTGAGAGTGGAATTTGTGGACGACTTTCAATCAAATACACCTTATGTATGAGATATGCGGCATCCAGCCAGTCAATCACACCTGATAAATGTTCGAAAGTGCGTTTCCTGGGCAGGATATCTTTGAATCGAAATCGTTTGACAGTGCCATCCTGAACAATTGACAATTGTACAGGAATATTTTTCAACAGCGTTGAAATATGTAAGGCGTTT
Source organism: Deltaproteobacteria bacterium (assembly GCA_002753725.1). GTDB lineage: Bacteria > Desulfobacterota > Desulfobacteria > Desulfobacterales > Magnetomoraceae > Magnetomorum. Next base: position 1,053 of record PEAL01000152.1, on the reverse strand, counting down.
ACCTTTCCCGAATGTTTGGCAAAATCTTGATGAAAACCTGTTAAAATGTCGTTTTGCGTTTTTCGAACCCTGTCTATTTTTTTTTGAATGCCACAATCTGAAAACCAATGCTTTACAGCTTTGGGCATTCCGCCAACATAAAAGTATTGACAGACATATTCCCAAAGTAGTTGATGTGCCGCTTCCGACCGGTTCATTTCATCGTATAACTTGATTGCAAACGTATCTTCTGAAGCATAAAGGAATTCTTCAAAGGACATTGGATATAAAGGATAAATATCAACCTTGCCCACTGGGAAAGAGGATTCATTTAATTGAAGCCCCAACAACGATCCGGCAGATACAATATGAAGTGCCGGCAATTTTTCATAAAAATATTTCAGCGACGTGACCGCTTTTGAACAATCTTGAATTTCATCAAAAAAAACAAGGTCGTGATGAATATCAATGTCTTTTCGCTGAATAATTGCGAGTCCTTCAATAATTCGATTAACATCAAGGTCTTTTTCAAAAATTTGGTGAAGCATTGCTTTTTCCTGAAAATTGAAGACATGAACTTCAGGATAGGCACATCTGCCAAATTCAGTCAGTAAATATGTTTTTCCAACCTGTCGCGCCCCTATCAAAACAAGGGGCATGCGATCCTCTTTTGATTTCCAGTTAATTAATTGTTTGTAAGTTTTTCGTTTCATTTTGATTTTATCTGATTTATTTAATGGGTCATCGTTAAACTTAGGAATGCTTGAAAAATAAATTCCACATTTTTAATTTACTAAAATTTCTTAATCAATATGGTTTTGTATTACCCTTTTATCATCTTTTCAAGCCAAATCAATAAGTTTTTGAACTTTTTTAGAACCAATAAAATATTAAATATGATTTTTTGAGAACCTATATTGCTAATTTACACACTTTTTTTGATCTGAAAGGGTATCACAATGATTAAGAAATCATGTGGGCTACCTCACAGACTCGCCCATACTAGCTGTGGGTCTTTTTGTCAAAGGGACCATGACATTATATTTCCGGGCTACCTCACAGACTTCAAGCAGT
>PEAL01000151.1 GCA_002753725.1 Deltaproteobacteria bacterium | reverse complement strand
ATCATGTCTTTTTTTGTTAATTTATATAAAGAATTACTGATTTGTTTTTTATCTAGTTGAGTGGCTTCTTGAATTTTTTCAACGGTTGCCCCTTTTCGACTTCTTTTAATCACTTTGTATACACGGTCCAGAACCGTAGGTTCTTTGGTCTTTTTGATCAGTTTTTTCTTAGAAGAAGTTTTAGCTTTCTTTTTACCTTTTTTCCCTTTTTCAGGTTTGATGGGTTCTATGTCTTGAACATCCGGTTCTTGTGGTTCAACATCAATGATGTCATTCATCTCATCATCATTCACTTCTTCTGATGTATCGAGCATAAATTTTGAAATTTTTTCAAGTTCTTTTCCAATTTTAGCCAGTGACTTTGCAATGGCTTTCATGGTGTTCGTGTCTTTTGACATTCTTGTAACCTCCTAATTAATATAATGATTTAAAATATTATTGAAAAATAATCCTTTTTTCATTTTGCATACAATAGTAAAAACAATTAATTGTCAAGAGAAGAATTAATTTTTTTTTACAAATCTATAAGTCTGAAATACAATACAATAAGGCATATCCAAGGATTAATGGAAGTAATTGAAAGATGCTCATACCCAATTATTATAAAATTACAGTATTCTGCTAATTCTTAAATTCTGATTCAGACACTAAAGAAAATCGTTGTTTACTGATCCCCAACAGTTGAATACGTCAGGAAATATTCATGCTCGTTGAAAATCAATGAGTAAATTCGGTAACATGCTGATATTATGAATATTATGTATATAAAAAAAATTTGACAATATTTGTGGAAAAGGATATTATACCTAATTTAACAAAAGAGAGGTAAAGGAGATTCACATCATGAATTACCCTGTATGGGAACTGTATGCATCGGGTGGTGGGCTGTTGATTGCAATGATTGCTATACTTCATGTTTACATTGCTCACTTTGCTGTGGGCGGAGGACTCTATCTGGTTTTGTGTGAATATAGAGCACACCATAATCAACAGGAAGATCTTTTTGCATACCTTCAAAAACATGCTCGGTTTTTCATGCTTTTGACAATGGTCCTGGGTGGTATGACGGGTGTTGGAATCTGGTTTACAATGGCTTTGTTGAGCCCTGAAGCCTCATCAATTTTGATTCATCAGTTTGTGTTTGCCTGGGCAGTGGAATGGCTTTTGTTTACAGGTGAAATTATTGCGTTGTTTATTTATTATTATACGTTCAATCGTGTTCAATCAGAAACCCATATACGTATTGGATGGTTTTATTTTGGATTTGCCTGGCTTTCGCTTTTTATGATCAATGGTATTGTTTCTTTTATGCTGACACCGGGTCAATGGTTGGAAACCGGTAATTTTTGGCATGGTTTTTTTAATCCGGGTTTTTTCCCTTCATTGCTGTTTCGGACAGCATTAACACTCGTTTTTGCTGGTATTTTTGGATTATTAACCGCAGCAACCATTGAAAAAGATGATCTTCGAACTTCACAGATCCGATATTGTGGAAAATGGATACTCACCGGTCTTTTATTATTGCCTGTATTTGCTCATTTTTATTTTTATTCATTGCCGAATATCTCTGAAATAATGATTACTGGTGGTTCTCCAGAAATTCAACCCTTTGTCGGTTTATTTCTTTTACTGTTTGTAATGCTTCTTGCATGTGGCGGTATGGTCTTTTTAAATTTATCACAAAAACAGCAAAAAATAATTTCTTACAGTTTATTAATCATGGGGTTGTTATACATGGGAAGTTTTGAATGGATTCGAGAAGCCGCACGAAAACCATACATTATACACAACTATCTTTATGCCAATCAGCTATATAAGAAAGACACAAAGATATATAAGGAACAAGGGATACTTAAAACAGCCAAGTGGGCGAAAAACAAGATCATCTCTCCTGAAAATATGCAAGATGCCGGTCATGAACTGTTTTTGATTGCCTGTTCAAGCTGCCATTCTGTGGGAGGGCCGATGAATGATATTTTATCATTGACTCAAAAATATTCCCTGACAGGCATGGAAGCTCGTTTAATCGGCCAGGGAAAGATTACACCCTATATGCCTGAATTTCATGGAACCTCTCAGGAACGATCAGCGCTGGCACAGTATATTGTTCATGAACTCAATCAGCAAACATCCGTTGATTCTCAACCCCTCATGCTAACGCTGACCCATTCGCAACCCACATTTAATCCTGAGACCCAGGATTTTATTTTAATGGCCTGGCCCAATAAAGGAATGCACTTGTATTCTGGTTCTTCAGAATTTTTTGAGCTGGGTCGGCCATCAGGGAAAATTGAGGCTCAACTCATTCGACGCGGAGAATTACCTGAGCATGTGATGGATGGTGTTGAACTGATCTACCGATGTGACAGCCAAAATATCAACGGTTCGATGACATACGATGACATGTCCATGACCTTTGTTTCAGAAAATTTACAGATATCTGAGTTTGATCAGAATAACCAATACAATCCTTATCCAATCATTTTTATTGAGGCCTGGGATAGTGAGAAGAAAACATGCATGGCAAAAACACAAATGGTTTTCGCTGTTTCCAGTTCAATGGGATGTAAAAATTGTCATGGTGGAAGCTGGAAAAATGGGCATTCAGGGCTTTCAGAGGAAACGGCTGAAGATATTTTACGAACACATGATCGGATCAGTGGGACAGCTCTGGCTCGTTCCATGAAAAATGGCAACGGTCAGGCTTGCACAAGCTGTCATCCCTCAACATCAAGTAAGGACAAATCTGGAAAGACACTCACTCTTTCTGCATCAATGCATGGTTTTCATGCCAACTATATTGATGATCCTTCAGCAAAGGCATGTCTCAACTGTCATGCTGCGATCAATGACACGTCGCTTTGCTACAGGGGAATACATGCTGAATTGGATGTATCCTGCGTGAACTGTCATGGCAGTTTATCGGATCATGCATTAAGTCTTCTTGTTCATGAAAATGCCAATGGCAAGGATTCAGCGCAACGTTATATCAATCATTTAAAGCCAAAGTGCATTGAAAACGTAAAAGATATTCTGCCGAGAAAACCGTGGATTCAAGAACCCGATTGTATGACCTGTCATATCAATTACAAACAACCGGATTCAACAGGTTCAGGGTTTAATCAATGGACATCCGGTGAAGAGCGTCTGTTTCGAAATCAAATGGGCGATGCAGGTATTCGTTGCACAGCCTGTCATGGTGCACCGCATGTGATTTATCCTTCAAAAAATTTGTTTGATCCAGATAGGGATCATTTGCAGCCATTACAATATCAATCGTCACCCGTTCCTATTGGCGGGGATGAGCGATGCTCTACCTGTCACAGGGTCAACATGGATACAAATTATCATCATGAGAACATGTTACAAACGTTCCGAAATGTTCATCTGATTGAAATATATCAATAACCCTTTGCCCGGAGGTAAAATATGAGTCTGGGCTCTCGAAGCAAAAAAATCGAAAGGCAAAAGCGTATGGCAAGATTAAAAAATAAGAATATAGAAAGGAACTATAGCTGCTTGAACTACAACAAATGTCTGACAGATGCGGCCATCAATAATGCCACCCTTAATTGTGCCAATTGTGAGGATGTGGTTGAACAATCTTTCAATGATCTTCTTAAACAGGAGAGTCGCGATGATAAGACCGAAGGTCCAATTAAACCACAAAAACGTCCCATGAAAATAAAAAAAAATGACTCACAGGCCTCGCTAAGGAACCAAAAGTGAGTAATGATCCCATTATGACAAAAGATTTTTCTAACATTTCCATGCTCAGTCTTCGAGAAAAGATAGGTCTTTTGTTGATGGTTGGTATTTCCGGCCATCATCCCGATAAAATAGTACAACAGCGGATGGAACAGCAATATATTTCTGCTTATCTATTATTCCAGAAAAATACCCCCTCACTATCTGTCACAAAATCTTTGACAGATGAACTGAAACAAATGGCTGAACACTATCTATTATCTCCACTGTTAATTGCAATAGACCAGGAGCAGGGTCGTGTGATTCGGATTAAAAATGGTATAACACGATTACCAGCCGCATATGCTCTCGGACGACTGAACAATCCGCAATATGTGCATGATGCCTGTTTTATTTCAGGATGTGAGCTTCGATCCTTGGGAATTAATATCAACTTCGCACCTGTAGCAGATATTAACAGTAACCCTGATAATCCAATTATTGGAACACGAAGCTTTGGCGAAAATCCTGTCCTTGTCTCTGAAATGGTTCGTCATGCAATCAGAGGATATCATGATACTGGTATCATCTGTTCCGCAAAGCATTTTCCCGGTCATGGTGATGTTTCCATTGACAGTCATCTGGATCTTCCTGTCAGTGAAAAAAACATTGATCAATTGTATCAAACAGAATTATTACCCTTTGAAGTTGCTATTTCAGAATCTGTCCCGATGATCATGACGGCTCATATTTCATACCCGAAAATTGATTCTCAGTGGCCTGCCACGCTCTCTCCAACAATTCTGACACAATTGTTGCGTAAAAAGATGAAGTATCAGGGCGTCATTATCAGTGATGATCTGGAAATGAAAGCCTTGAATCAATGTGGCCCTCATGAGGACTTAGCCGTTCAAATGATTATCGCGGGTTGCGATATGTTAATCATCTCTGAAAATCTGACGCATGAGGTTTCTGTGGATAACATTTATCAAGCATTGTTTCAGGCTGTCCAAAACCAAATTATTTCAGAAGATCGATTGAATGAATCTGTTCAGCGGATACTCAGACTTCGACAACGTGTTGTCAAACAAGAAGGTTGTTTACCGGGCATAAGAGAACCCCAAAATGTTTGTATCAGCCATCAGATGATGCGTGAAGTCTTTTTTAATAATCCCCATGGCCAACATTTTCCAATTTCTGTTGATCCTGATAACCTGCTCATTCTTTCAGACAAAGAAGACCTTTTGAATATATGCCCCCATCTTCAAACCCATCGATTATTACTTACAAAAAATCAATCACTTGAACAGCTTCAGGCTCAAGTGAGAAATAAGGATGAGGTGTTTATTTTTCTTTCTCAATTTTCTTTTGTATCTATTCTTCAAGAAATTGATTGGCCTTCCAATCAAAAGATTCGATTTTTTTCATTGAATAATCCATACATTCAATCTACTATTCATTTACCCTGTGCATCATATATCAACCTGTATGCTGAATGTTTACCTCTTGAAATATTTGATGAACTATTAATAATTACTTAAAATCAAAGGATTTGTATAATGACAGGTTGGACTGAAAAAGAAATTGAAGACAAACAATTGATGGCTCCTTGTGGCTTATACTGCGGTGTCTGTGGTGTTTACATTGCCACTCGCGATAAAAATGACAAATTCAAGAAAGCATTGGGGAATCTTTACGGCACACCTCCAGAAAAAACAGAATGCCTTGGATGTATGCAACCGGATCCCCCAGAAAAATTGTATTCATACTGTCAACTGTGTGACATTCGTAGCTGCGTATTATCAAAAAATTATTATTCTTGCCATCAGTGTGAACAGTGGCCATGTCAGACCATTGAATCTTTTGGGTTAAAAACAGGACTGGACGTGATGAAACGTACAATCCCAATTTGGCGCGAATGCGTATCAAAAGAGGGCGATGAAAACGGCAGCATGGCATGGGCGCGATCAGAATGTAAACGCTATCATTGTTCATCCTGTGGTTCTCCTCTTTTTCGTGGTGCACAGAAATGCAGAAATTGCAATCATGTGGTTGCCGACGAGCTGGATGGTTCGTTATAAATTTAAAAATGGCATGATTCTTGCGGCAATGATTCCGAAAAAGCGTTATGTTTCGGGGCGATTGTGTCTATTGTTTATTGTTAACAGACTCGTGTTCATGGAGGTTGTTTATGTTAGATTTATGGCCTACGGATATCATCAACCCTCGACTGAGAGCGCCCATAACCATTCTTAAAGAGCAGGCAATTTTATTGCAGCAAAAAACCAATGGTGTGATTCATGCTCAAGTGAAGCGATTAAAACCAGAATCTCAGTTGAATAAGGAAAATGGAATTTTTTTCTATGAATTCCAAGTTATTGCTCCTTCTTTACAGGATTATCAATATCGATTATTTACGATTTCTCATGAAATAGAGCTTTACCCCATTACCCTTGAAACGGACAAAATCATTGCACGCGAACTTGGAAATGATAACAATGATCCCATTATTCTCAAATCCGAGCCCGATTACATTGAACGCCTTCGAAAAATTTTTTGTACCAAGAAAACCAAAAAGATTATCAACGCAATGATTGCACAAAGCGTTGAGATTGAAGACCCGGTGGAAACAATTCTCACCGGTTAGCACGCTCAATAGACATTGACGGTGCTTGACAAGGAGACAAAACATATGAAACGAGGGATTCAATTTGTCGTAATTTTTGTATTATTTACAGGATTGATGGCATGTGCGCAATTAAAACAAGTTCGTGAAATGCCTATCAATGAAATTGATTTATCTCAAATAGGGGATGGGACATATACGGGCGATTTTACGTATGGATTTTTAGGGCGGGATTTTACCTATGCTGTTGAAACCACTGTTCAAGCCAATCGCATCACCGATATCCGTGTTACAAACAATCGCAATACCAATCATGCCAAACGTGCTGAAAATATTATTCCGAGAGTTATTGAAGCGCAAAGTCCTAATGTTGATGCTCACACCGGTGCAACGACCACCAGTAAAGCGTTGTTAAAAGCCATTGAACGCTCTTTGGTTAAGGGCATTCCTGATGAATACGAAATGCCTCCAACAAAAGCAACAGACGCTGAAACAGGGGCAACATCAAATCATCACGAATGATTCCACAAAAAAAGAATTGACATTGAATACATGACAGATTAGAAATTATAGATATTGTAAGAAAAAGCCGACTATAATGATATGTGTATTTTTGACTTGGAACGTTATTCAATCATGATTGTAACAACACTTTATCTAACCTGTACAGATAATCTTCATTAATTTTTTTTACTCATAGCCAAATTGAAAGGAGGGGCGCATGAAATTTTTATATCAACCGCTTAAACAAATTATTTTTTCTGGTGTTTTTGCCATACTGGTCTTTTTTTGTTTTCTACTCGTTACACAAAACAATTCATTTGCAACAACGGAATCTGATTCAACGCTGACTGCTGAAAACATTCCACTCTACAATGTACCCAATAAAGATGCTGAAATCAGACGTCGTGAAGGTGGTGATACGGGTGCAGGCAGTGCTGGAATGAGTCGAGGGCTTAGCCGTGGATTAAGTCGTGGATTAAGTCGTGGATTAAGTCGTGGACTCAGCCGTGGATTAAGTCGTGGATTAAGTCGAGGGCTCAGCCGTGGATTAAGTCGTGGGCTCAGCCGTGGATTAAGTCGTGGGCTCAGCCGTGGATTAAGTCGTGGACTCAGCCGTGGATTAAGTCGTGGACTCAGCCGTGGATTAAGCCGTGGTGCAATTAGCGATGGTTTAGGCAGCACAGTGTTGCTGTCTCAACTTCACGATGCCAGTGACGATAAAAAAGAAGAGCATGAAACATCAGCAAAAGGTGATGGACATGGTGGCGGCGAAATCGATCCTGTTCATGGAGGTCCGGCCACACCCGATCTGATGGCACCGATGGCCTGTTTGCAAACAGGATATACAAGCACCCCTCAGCCGACATTGTGGTGGTATATTTCAAGCGGATACACGAGTAAAGTTGAATTGACCATCAATGGATTCCGCGTTATCGAGCCTCTTCTTGAAACCCATATCATTGGTCCACCGGAAGAAGGTATTAATCGGATTGATCTGAAAGACTTCAATGTTACTCTTGAGCCCAATGTTGAATATGAATGGTTCATTGTTATTGTTCCACTTCCTGGAGAACGATCTGCTGACTTTTTGGGCAGTGCAACCATCATGTATGTCCCACCCAGTGAAATGTTCCAACAACGCATTGCAGGCTTGCCTAAAGATCATCTTGTGTTCGAGTATTCCAAAGAAGGTTATTGGTATGATACGATTCATAACTTGTGTGAACTGATTACCGAAAATCCAGACAATATTGATTTTCGAAAACAACGTGTTGCTCTGATTGATCAGGTTCGGTGGCTATGAGTAAAAAACTACGATAAAAAACGAATTGAAAGCGTTCAATAACGAATTGCTTTCCTATATATTAATGCGGAGAAAAAAATGGCAGAAACTTTACAACGTAATATTTTTCAGCGATTACTTGGTTTATCAGCAACATCCAAACCGTTGGATGATCAATGCTGGACATTTTCCGATGGGAAAATTGAAATCAATCTTAATTTAGCCAAAGAACTGACTGCGATTGGTGGCGCAGTTCGTCTTGAAAAAAAACAGCTCCCGGAAAATATTCTTGTTATTCATGGAACAGATGATAAATACTATGCATTCAATAATAAATGCAAGCATATGGGCAGACGGATGGATCCTGTTCCGGGAACACAAACCATACAATGTTGCAGCATTGGAAAAACAACCTACGATTATGACGGCAAAGCGATTTCAGGATCAGGTAAAGGGAAACTCTGTAAATATCCAGTGGAAAAATCATTGGATCGACTTGTAATACGCCTGAAAAGTTAAAACAGCTCGTTAAGAAGATGCGATATTCTGTATAAAAAAAAAGGATTATCAGAAAAACAGTCAGCAATCAGTTGCATAAAATTTCAAATGAAGTTCGTTCCATATTAATTAATTAAGACAGATAAAAAGCTGACAACCTTGCCCGAATGCGTTCTTCTAAATACCCTGTGGAAAGAAGTGTTTGGATCGCTGGAGATAGCATTTCGATGATTTCATAGATGATCATTTCTTTTGTAACGCCAAGGTCATCCAGCAAGACATCCAAATATTCATTTCCATATTTTTTAAAAAAGTACTGAACCAACTCCTTGGAAATTTCTTCAAAATAAGGGGTTCTTCGAAAATGAAACCAGAACTCAAAACCAATAATGATAAAATCTTCCATATCATTGCTGTCAATATTACTGAAATATTCAGACAATGGATTTTTGGCAATAGCTTCCCAAATTTCATCACCGGTTTCCAAAATCTGGTTATCGTCCAGAAATTCGATAAGAAAGAGTTTACTCCGCCGGACCATTTTTTCGATATTATTTTCAATATACGTTTTCAATCGATGATCAATTGCGGCCTCGAGAACAGTCAATAAGGGAATAACATTATTGACAATATCAAGCCCTTTTTTCACCAGACCAGGAATAATAGGGATTTGTTTGGGAATAATATTTTCCATAAGCAAATATCCTTTGATCCCTGTATACACTATATTTGTAATGAGTTTTGCATATGTGGCACTTCCCATGACCCTGTTAATAATCTCATTTCTGGCTTTTTTAAGAATTGCTGCCTTATCGATGATCTCATCAAATTGTTTTTGCGCGAAAATATCTTCCAATAAGGTTTTTTGATTTTGAAGCGATGTTAAAACATTTCGGCTCATTTCTCCGGCCAGTTCTGTAATACCTCCGGAAACAGGCGCCTCTATCACGATTCTTCGTATTAATTCAATAATTTGTTCAGATGTCACAAGATCTTGTAATTGTATTTTATTGAACCATTCAAAAGCAGCGCTAATTTCTTCTTCAATGGTTTGTTTGTAGCCTTCTCCCATAAGACGATCTAACTCGAATTGAACGTGGTTTTCTAGCAGTTCTATTTTTTGCTCGTTATTCATCTCCAGCTCCTTGTTTCAGTTGTTTTTGAACGGATGCCCCCATTAAAAACAATTTAATCTTTTGAATCAAACGCGTCTGAATGATCTCTTGCTCATCTTCGGACTGCTCGTCTTCTGATTCTACCAATATTTTTAAACTATCAGAGATGGCAATCAGCAGCATTGTTTCCGCAATCAAAGGAATATCCTCGTCTCTCACACCCATTTTTTGTTTGTTTTTTTTCAAATGTTCAGACAGAATTTCAGACAGTTGATTCATTCCCAATGAGATTGATGTGCGCAAAGCTTCTGAACTTCCGGTTTTTTCTTGAAAAAACAATCGAAGCAAAAAACGATGGCTTTTCAACATCTCAATTAATGATTGGGCAAAAGGGGTAATAAATTGTTCAATGGATGTCATTAATTGTCTGGATGCGTCTGTATCATTTGGAACTGGCAAAAAGACCATTTTTTTCGTGGCCTGATGGAGCCATTCATTTAATACGATCGCTCCTCTTTCAACCATTGCAACACCCAATTCATCGATGTCTCTAAAATGACGATAAAAAGATGTCGGTGCAATGTTGGCTTTTCGAGCCACAGATCTCAAGCTCAAACTGCTGTAACCTTCTTCCGAGCAAAGTTTTAATGCGGCCTCAATTAAAGTGAGACTTACCTTTTCTTTTTGTTTTTTTAGTTCTTCACGGGTTCCCATAGCTCATTTACCTTTGCACTTCCCTTATATCATCCGCTACAATGATATATATTCCATTTCTCTGTATATATCTTCAGATAAGAGAAAAGGAAAGGTTGTCCTTTATTTCAAAACACTAAAATAAACGGAGGATTCATTCCAAGCCTGATGAAAGGGGCCTGGCATCAAAATGTAAAATCTTCTAGCTTGATGCAAAGTTTATCGAGATGGTCACATCTGGGATTAAAATCAAAATCATATGAAGATATGGTGACGAAGTACACTTACCCGGAATCTCAATTTATCAAGATTAATAATACTTCTGTTCATTATTGCGATCAGGGGGAAGGCCCTGTATTACTGCTTTTACATGGTATGTTAGCTTCATTGCACACATGGAATGAGTGGGTAAAGCTGTTGCAACCCCATTTCAGAATCATTCGACTGGATCTTCCCGGTTTTGGATTGACCAATCAATTGCCAGAATTATTCAACAGAGATATGTTTGTCAACTTTCTCAATCAATTTGTCGAAGCACTGGATTTAAAAGAATTCGTTATTGCAGGGAACTCAATTGGCGCTTATATCGCCTGGAATTATGCATTGGATTATCCCAAAAACGTGAAAAAACTGATTTTAATCGATGCTGTCGGTTATCCTCAAAGCTTGCCCTGGGTTGTAAATTTTGTCAATGCTCCGGTACTTAGAAATATTGCATCCATCATGACACCTCGCATTTTTATTGATCAGAATGTTCGAACTATATATGGCGATAAAAACAAAGTCACCGAAGAATTGATTGATTTGTATTACGATATGGTGATGAATTCAGCGAATCGTGGCGCATTTGTTAATCTCTTTCGACTCCTTAAAACTGAATGTTCTTCTGAGAATCTTTCAAGGGGAATAACAGAAATTAAAACGCCCACTTTGCTCATGTGGGGAAATGACGATCCGTGGGTTCCGGTCACTGTTGTCAAAGATTGGGAACGCGATCTGCATTCATCGAAAACCATTATCTATAATGGCGTTGGGCATGTACCCATGGAAGAAATTCCAGAACAAACAGCAAATGATGCCTACAAATTTTTAAAACCAGGTTACACATTATAAAAAAAACGATGATTGATCAAATAGTCCTATCTATAATTTATGATTGCAATAAGCGATTAAATCGATTATACAGTCATAGTTACATGTGTTTTTATAATTGTATTTTTAATGTTTTTGAAATAAAGGACAACCTTTCCTTTTCTCTTATCTGAAGATATATACAGAGAAATGGAATATATATCATTGTAGCGGATGATATAAGGGAA
>PEAL01000150.1 GCA_002753725.1 Deltaproteobacteria bacterium | reverse complement strand
TTGCTGGCAAAAAATTTTATCCACACATTATTGGCACATATCAATTTGTCCAACGGGTTCCTGGCTTGGATAAAACTATATAGAAAAGGCTTATCTTTGTGATGAAAATCACAGTAATTGCGCCGCATGCATCATTGTTCGCATTTCTGGAAATTTTTCTGACATGTGTTTCATAATCTCAATCACCTGGTTTAGTTTTTCCTGAGCGTTTATGGGGGAAAGTCGCACCTGATGTTCTTGAATGAGTTGTACAGTCTTTTTTTCTGCTTTTTCAAGGAGGGTTTTTCTATCCCATATGGCATAACCGATGACTGCAAGAAATATGGATAGAAACGTACCAGTCATGGCGATGATGTAATTGCCGAGTTGATCAATTCGTTTGTCAAGGGAGTCAATTCGTTTGTCAAGGGAGTCCATTCGTTTGTCAACAGACTCGAATCGATTGGTCATTTCTCTAAGCATAGACTCAAAGCGTTTATCAACAGATTCGAATCGTTGGCTCATTTCTCTAAGAATGGCTTCAAAGCGTTTATCAACTGACTCAAATCGTTTATCAACAGCCTCGAATCGTTTATCAATAGCCTCAAATCGTTTATCAACAGCTTCAAATCGAGTTTGCATTTCAGAGATAATTGCTTTTTGACTTTCCTCAATTCTTGCAAGACGATCCACGATATTAAGATCGATTTGATGTTCTGTTTCAGCAGATACAAAGTTGTTCCAGGCGACTGTAAAATAAATAATGAATAAACTCAAAAAAACAGGTTGAAATAATCTTTTCATATGAAACCTCCTGATCAAATGTAATTTGGAATAGTAATACCGCACATTCATTCTCATTTCAAGAAATATCAGCGAAAGGGGCCGTCCAGCCCTTTATAACACCAATCCTTTAAACGCATCAGAAAATCGCGTAAAGCCCTGGTCGATTCTCCCTGTCTTTCTTTCATTCAAGGCTGTTTCAAAAAGTCTGGTGGCATCATACAGTGATTGAGCCCCCATTTGATCAGCTATTGATTTTATTTCTTTTACAGTTTCAAATGCCGTCTGATACTGTTGTTGTTCCAGTTCAACCTGGATGTTTTCAATGACATTGCCGTAGTTTTTCTTTAAATAGGATAACTGTTTCTGGTACAGCATGACACGTTCCAATCCAGATTCAAGATGTTCCTTTTGTTCACTGAGAGTTTTCAGCTTTTCTATCGCCTGATGCTCTGTTCTCGCCTGATCTACGTTTGAAAATTTTGTTTTTAAATAAGATACCAACAGCTTTCGGGATATGGGATTGTCGTCCACTACAAGAATATGCTTACTTTTTAAATCTGCTGCACTCAGAAGAAAAAGATCTGATCGTTTTTTTACGCGCATTCGAATGCTAACAAGCAATCCCGTCAAAACAATCAAAGCGCATCCAAGTGCAATGATCCAATAATGTTTCATATCTCCTCTTATTTACAAGTTTTTTTTAATATCTGTTTATATAAATAGAATTATTGACAAAAGGTCAATAAAAAAATGGTTACCATTTCCTGTAAACTTTTTATATAGCCCTCCAGCCGTGAGTGCCTGGTGAATAACATTTAAAAACATGTATTTATAATACGTGTTTTATAGGTATTTATTCATTATTGCATTTTTATGAGTATATGCTATTTTGTTTTAAGAGTATATGCTAAATATTTAGCTAATTTAGTTTCGTATTTTTTTAACACTAACGATTGAGTGAATTTCATGCTCACATTTATCTTTCTAATTATTTTATTTATCATCCTGTATTTCATCGTCCGAAAAGTGATTCGTCAAAAGATTATCATCGAGCGACTGAAATTGGAACTTAATGAATGCAAATTTCAAGCTAATAACGAAAAACAGAAAAAATAAAATTTGAGGTTAAAAATGGAATCAATAAAAAAATTGTGCCCACAAAAATTTGAAGTCTGGGTTGCTTTTCTCATGGGAATGGTTGTCATTATTATTGCTATTGTTGTTTTTGACAGTGTTTTGATCAAAAGCCGAAGCGGACAACTTCAAGATGCTATGCGGGATGTGGTTATTGACACAAAAGGCGCGGACATCTCAGTTAATTTTGCGCAAACTGTCAATTCTGAAAAAGATGATGATCCTGATGCCTGGTTAGGCATTGAACCAATGGATATCACAAAAGAAATGGCCAACCAGCTCGGTTTGAAAGTATCGGGTGGGGTTCTGGTCAGCCGGGTCGTTCCAGGCTCTCCTGCTGAAGCCGCAGGCTTGCTTCGTGGAGATATTCTCTATGAATTTGATCATCGGGAAATTAAAGACACCGATCGCCTGGAAAGTTTTGTTGAAAAGTTAGAACCAGGAGATCGTGTAAAAATCAGTCTTTTTCGCAATGAAGATCGGCTGGTTGTTTATGCATTTCTGGGTGAACGACTCGACACAACGAGCCAGTCATCCATCAGACAAATTTCAGGGGTTATTCCCCCAAATCAAAAATGGGGCATTGTTATTTCAGAACTAATGCCCGCCCTCCGAGCAACCTATGAAATACCCTTAAATGAAAGCGGTGTCATCGTTTTAATGGTTGTCCCTGGAAGTTTTGCTGAAAAAGCCGGTGTCATAAAAGGTGACTTGATTCGACATGTCAATCAAACGCCTGTTAATGGCATTTCTGACTTTTTCAAGGCCCTTGAAACTGCGGACAATCAGATGCTTCTGAATATTTACCGACAAGGTTCGGAAATGTATATTAACGTGGCCGCTGCCAATACAACAACCGACTCGCAATCGTATCAATTTTATGCGGTTGCACAGGAAGGTATTGGAATGAACCGTCCTTTGTATGTTCCTGGTTACGATCAAACACAAAGCGGTGACCCGGACGACAAAACGAAATCATTGACTTCTTTTTAATGATGATGACGGATATAATTTTTACATGTTTTTACGCTTGATGGTCAATGGTTGATGGTAATGGGGAGACCCAAGACCCAAGACCCAAGACCCAAGACCCAAGACCCAAAATCCAAGACCCAAGACCCAAGACCCAAAATTCAAGAATGTGTGCATAACGAAAAAAGAAGAGGAATGCTGTGGAACGTCTAAAAGAATTTCTTGCAAGTTACTTAACTAGCCTGTTGTCAATACTGCTTGTATTGAATGTGATTATCGTCTTTTTCAGCATGATGGGAATAACCTGGCAACAGTTTATTCAGCTGTCAAGCAATTTGGGAACGATTTTGAGCGATTCATCCCACTCTCTTTATCATGATACTCAAAAGACAAGCACTACCACCACAACTGACGATACAACTCGCGCCATAAAAAGAGTGTCAGGCATTGTGAACGACCCGAACATTCAACTGGTTTGCTCGGATGAAACCTTTGCCATTGCCACATCAAAAGTACGTCCAGCGGTTGTGAGTATTACCTGCGACCTCATTCAACCAGCGGATCCACCCTATGATGACACAGCCTTTGATGATCCAACACCCAACCTTAGAATTTTGGGCGGCATTGGATCGGGTGTGATTGTGGATGCTCGCGGCTATATTTTGACATGCTACCACATGATTGAAAAAGCCTCGAATATTTATATCATTCCTTTTGGTTATAAAGAAAATAAATTCAAAGCAAGTGTTATTGCCATTGATAAAAAGGTCAATCTGGCCATTTTAAAAATTCAATGCCCCTATAAATTACCTGAAGCAGCACTGGGTGATTCTGAACAAATGGAAATTGCAGATATTGTTCTGGCCATTGGAAACCCTTTTGGGCTCGAACAGAGTGTTACCCATGGCATTATCAGTGATAACCGGCGAGATTTATTAATCAAAGGGATTGTGTATCGCGATATGTTTCAAACCGATGCGCCAATCAACAGAGGTTCCAGCGGTGGCCCACTGGTCAATATGAGTGGTGAAGTTATTGGCATTAATATGGCCATCTATTCTTCAACAGGGGTTTATAGTGGGGTCAGCTTTGCTTTACCGGTGAATCAGGCCAAAGTTCTGATCGCCAGAAATATACCATCAGGCGAATTCTAAAAAAATTTCGGACAAAACAAAGAAAGCATAACATGTTACCATTCTTAAAAATTTTAGGTGTCATAACCGCTATTGTCATCACAGCGATTCTGATTGTCTTGAATTCCACGCCTGCGCATGTGGATTTCTATTTTGCAAAAACAGATACAGCGGTTTTTCTGGTCATCATGGCCTCTTTTGTATTGGGGTTTATCTGTTGCTACATCCTGATGAGTTTACGAAGTCTTAAAAATCGGAAAAAGACGCAAAAATACAGTCAAATCAGAGCTGAAAAAACCTTGATGGGTGAAATATAATGATCAACGAAGATATCCTTACCCAAAAAACACTTTCCGAGTCCTTACCTGAGTATGGGATGGTACAGCGGAAAGAAACCATTGATTCCAGATTACAAAGAACGTGCTGGAAAGCCTTCTGGGTCAATATTGGGTTAGCCTCATTTAAAATACTGGTAGGATCATTGGAAAAAACAACTGGCGCCATGGGGTACAGCCAATTGTTAATCATTGATGGACTTACATCTGCTGCTATCGCCAGTATTATTTCCATGGTGATTTTTGGCATTCACATGAGCAGACCACGGACAATCAATGAACAATTCCCATACGGTATGGGAAAAGCGCAATATATCACGTCATTATTGGTAGGGGCAATACTGGCCATCTGTGCAGCAATTATTCTTGGCTTGGCGTTAAAAACATTTTTCTATCCAATGGTACTGGAATTGGTTGGTCTTGGTTTGAGTACAGCATTGATTTCTATTTTTGCCAATATTTTATTGATCCGGTACATTCAGCTCAAACATGATCGAAACAATAAGGAATTGCAAACTATTATTCGATTGCAATCTGTCAGTATGATTGCCTCGCTGATTGTTGGTAACAGTTTATTGATGACAGGTCTTCTGGGCTGGTTTTTTATGGAGCGTGTGGGGAGTCTCAGTATTTCAATACTTGTCGTTGTCTTAAGTTTTAGAATTATCAAGCAATCCCTGGATGGTATCATGGATCGCAGCTGTGGACAGGAAACAGAATCAAAATTTGCTGATGTTATCCAATCGGTGGATGGTGTTCAAGAAGTGCAATGTGTGCGTACACGACATGCAGGGCAAACGTTGTGTGTGGATATACGTCTGTCTGTTCATGGCGATTATACCATCAGACAAACCGATCACATTGAAAGTGAAGTACGCAAACGAATTTCAAAAGAGTTTTCACGTGTAAATCATGTCATAACCCTGGATTGTTTTCCAGCATGACTGATTTTAAATAATTATATCATTGAACGGTATTCTTTCCAGTTCAATTAAGAAAAGGAGTTGACTATGAAACACATTATTATCGGACTGATTGCAATAACTCTTGGATTATGGGGAATTGTAGTAAATTGGTATCAATTTGTTGACCTTTTGTGGGTCTTGATTCCTATGGTGGTCCTTGTTGGAGGTATTGTCGCATTACTGGCTGGTATCAGCAATTTCAGTGATTCACCGTCCAAAATAGCGTCAAATGGGCAGAAATCCACTGGGAAAATGGAGGAACCAATTGGATAAAAAGGACTTAACCGATGATCTTAATCTGACGGAAATCTCCAAAACAGAGAATATTCCCGTATCATTATATATCCAGTGGCCATTCATTAAACTTGGCCGAAGCGTGCGATCAATGGTGGATGGATATAAGCGGATATTCAATGTTGAGCCCGAAGATCTCAAAGCCATGTATTTAAAAAAAGCACATGCTGCGGATTTAAGGGGAGAAGTAGAGAAATGCGTCAAATTTATGCAGATTCTGGCATCCAAGTATCCAAATGATCCGGATATTTTTTATCAATTGGGCATCGCCTGTGAAAAAGCAGGTAAATTAGGTGCTGCAAGCCAGGCTTATCAGACGGTTGCGACGCTAAGTCCCAGGTATACAAAAGCCCATTACCGAATGGGTATTATTTATATTCGGGAGCGGGAATTTGAAAAAGCCATTGGCAAGTTAAATCAGGCCATTGAGCTTGAACCCGAGTCTGCTGAAATTAATTACAGGTTGGGCCAGTCCTATGATCGAATAAAAAATTATGACAAAGCCATTTCTTTTTTCAATAAAGCAGTGACATTAAATCCAAAATTTATTCAGGTCTACAAAAACATGGCCCTTACTTATGACAGCATGGATGATCATAAAAAAGCCCTGGAATGCCTGAAACGCGTTCTAGAGCTTGAAGAATCGATATCTTAACCTAATTAAATAGCCTGAAACGGACTGTATATGGAAAATTCCGAAGCCATCAGCACTGAAGAGTTGAAATATTTTTTGACCCGTCAGGTGAAAAATCTTTTGATATTGAAAAAGATTTTAATCCTGCTCGTGATCACCGTCATCATTGCGCTGATCGGACATGTGATTTATTACTTCAACCATTTGACAACATTGAGATATGACGTTGAAACAGCACAATCTCAGGTATTCAGTGCACTTCAATATCGTGCCAATACCATACCTGTTTTGATTGAAAGCGTTGTCAGTTTTGTAGAGCATGAAGACAATGTTTTCAACCGTGCTGTGGATGCCAGGGAACGTTCATTGATGTCCAACTTAAAATCGCAGGTCAAAGATCAGCTCAAGATGGCAGCAAATTCACCAATGGATGATGTCTTAAAGAAAATTATCGCCATTGCAGAGCAATATCCAGCATTGACATCCAGTCAACCTTTCCAACAGCTCATGACGGATGTTTCAAAAGCAGAGCAACAAATATACGATCAACGTGTTAATTTTAATGATAAAGTTAATATTTATACGACAGCGATCTCTATGTTTCCTGGAAATGTTTATGCATCAATGTTGTTTGATTTCCCAATGTACGATTATTTTAAGGGAACAAAATATTCGGAATGGCCACATTTTGAAGGAAAACCGCATTCAGAATGGCCACAGGTAGAAGTTGAAACCCAAACGAAAAAGAATATTCAAACCAATGGACAGTAATTTTAAAAAACCCGAAGAACAAATTTTTCCTGAATGTTACTGGTGCGCTGACAATGTTGGACGAATTGCCCTTTGGGGAAACATAGGATTATTTGTACTCAAGTTGTTGTGTGGGATTGCAGGAAATTCTAGAGCACTGCTTGCCGATGCGGTACACTCGGGTGCGGATGTTTTAACTGCTGCGGTGGTCATGGTTTGCCTGCATATCAGCAAGTCTCCACCCGATGACGATCATCCCTATGGACACGGGAATACAGAGTACATTGCGTCAATGTTTATCGGTATATCCCTGGCGGCTGTGGTTGTTTTGATTATTTATTCATCTGTGACAGATATTCTCAATGGTGTCAGTCAACACCCTGATACCATTGCACTGGCCGGATTATTGATTTCTATCGCAGGCAATGAATTGATGTTTCGTCATTCTTATTGCTGCGGTGTGCGATTCAAATCTCCAGCAATGATTGCCAACGCCTGGGAAAACCGTGCAGATGTTTATTCATCCATTGCAGCATTAATTGGTGTTATTGGTGCGCTCCTTGGTATTCCTATAATGGACTCTGTTGGCGCAATATTGGTTGCAATCCTCATTGGTCGGTCATCCTTTGAAATGATGAAAGACTCCTGGAATGGTATTCTGGACCGTTCTTTGGAGCAAGAGGTCGAAGCGCGAATTCGAAAAGAAGCATTGGCGCATTCAGATGTTCGAGATGTAATTTATCTGCGTACACGATCGATGGGACCTTATTTTTCAATTGATTTAAAACTGGCTGTTCCTCCTGAAATGAAATTACAACATGCGTATACCATTTCAGACCAGGTGAAAGAAGCCATTATTAAAGCGATTGATATGGATAAAACGTTGGGATTTCTCAATGTAAGTCCCGCCGGGTATTATGGAACAAAAATTTAATAAAAACAAATCAATAGGCTTTTATGATTTACTAGAGATATTGTCTCGACAATCAATTCTTTGGAAGTCTATGGAAACTGCGAAAGGAAATACAAATGGATGACCTGAATGGAGTTCAAACGATTTCGGCAGAAGAAAAGCGCCTTCTCGCCTTAAAAAATAAAATCAAATGGTTTACAGCAGTAATCGTTATCGCGGCCATTGCAATTGCAGGCATGCTGGGGATCAATTTTTATCCGGAACTGCTGCGTCGATTGCTGGGTGATCAGGAAAGAGGTGATCTTTCCAGCCCGCTAACCTATAACACGACAACAACGACAACCAGCACCAATAATCTTAGAAAGGCCTCTGCCACCCGGACAACTGTTTATCTGGGAATTGAAATTCAGGATGTTTCTGATACCATGGCCCAGGCTTTGAATCTGAGAACGAATAATGGGGTTGTTATTACAAAGATTACGCCGTCATCTCCAGCAGATGTCAGCGGTCTTCTGCCCGGTGATATTATTCTTCGCTTTGATCGTGAACGTGTGAAAGATACTTCAGATATTCAAGAAGTATTAAAAGACGAAGAACCGGGTGATGTGGTCAAAGTAGTGGTGGACAGAGATGGCATGACCCGTGTTTTTTATGTAGAATTAGGATCCTCTGTATCATCATATTTACAGAAAGCAGCATTAACCACAGGAACGACAACTGTACTTCCCCAGGGAACAATGCAATGGGGATGTACTCTGTCAGAGCTGACCAGCGATTTGCAATATCGATTATCTGTGCCTGCCACCATCAAAGGGGTAGTGGTTGTTGCCGTTTCAGCTTATGGACTGGCTAAATCTTCTGGAATTGTCACCGGTGATGTCATTACTGAAGTCAACCGACAGGCCACACCAACCCTTCAAACCTTCTATGAGAGCATTGAAAACCAGTCGGTTGTAGTTTTGGAAATATTTAGATCCGGACGACTCACCTACATTCAAATTCAAACAAACAATGCCATTCCACCATTGGCAACCATTGCTGGAAGTATTGATGACACGCAACTGTTGCCCAATCGTGTGGCCATTGCAGCCAATGGAAACACTCTGGATTCTTTGATGGCCCCGCTTTTTGGGTCCGCACCGTATTTTATTATTGTGGATCTCAATACCAAACGGTATTCCGTTGTTCCCAATAATACCATTGCTGGTGCAGGGACATACGGCGTTGCTGCTGTCCAACTGGTTGTGGATCAGGGAGCAACTGCGGTGATTGCAGAAAATTATGGACCACAAATTTATCAGGCGCTCATTGCTGCTCAACTAAAAATGTTTCGCGCCAATCCAGGCAAAGTGTCTGAGGCCTTGGAACAATACTCTGCTTATGTCTTGACTCAGGTTAGCAGCCCCACCACTCAGGGTATGGCCAGAAATGTGATTTCAACCGGTGGTGCTCCTTTTGCCTCATCTGAGGACGATGAAGAAGAAGAACAAAGTGGATATAAAGGCACACCCTATACCATCCCGCCACAGGGAAAATATGATCCAGCACTTGACCCTGCAAACGCTGTTCAAAATACTGCCGGGACAACGACATTGAATCAACAAACGCAATACTGTTATTGTCCACAATGTAAAGTGGTGTATGATCATCCTTTGAAAGTGCAGTGTTCATCGCTCTCCTGTAACATTTGCGGCAATCGATTGATCAATTTAAGTTCAGGCGCCAACACGACGCAATCAACAACAGGTGCGGCTGCGCTGGCATCTGGTGTAGCGCTTCAACGACGGATTGCCGTGGCATCCACTGGAACGACAGTTAATTCATCCATTGCCATGTTGTTTGGTACTGCCCCCTATTTTCTAATTTTTGACATTGAGAGTAATCAATATCAGGTCATACGTAATCCTGCTCTAACCGATACACGATCATACGGCGTTATTGCCACCCAGACCTTATTGGCTCAAAATGTTGGCGCTGTCATTGCAGGCAGTTATGGTTCTCGTGCTTATGGTGCATTACTGGCTTTGAACATTACTCCGTATGCTTACCAGGGAGTTGTGGTCAATGGCGTTAATGAATACCGGTCAGGAAAACTTGCTCCAGCAACTGATACCTCGTTGCCCGGGTTTACTTACACTCAGAATATCGTTCCAACCGGTGGCGCACCTTTTGCGAGCGATGAAGATGACGAAGAAGAGGAACAAAGTGGCTACAAAGGCATGCCTTACACGATTCCACCCCAGGGACAATACGATCCTGCGCTTGATCCTGCAAACGCGCCAGCAACGACTACAGACACGCAGACGTTTCCTGTTCCTCAACGGGTGGCTGTGGCATCCACTGGAAACACTATCAATTCATTGATGGCGCCAGTATTTCGTAATGCACCCTATTTTTTGATTGTCGATATAAAAACAGATCAAGTCACTGCGGTTCAAAATACATATTTGCTCAATCCAACAGTTCCCACAACCATTCAACCCTCTCAAATTGTTATTTCACAAGGGGTTGGTGCAACCATTGCCGGAATATACGGGCCAGTCTGCTATAATGCTCTGGTTGCCAACAATGTTATTCCATTTACAGCAAACCCTGGAACGGTATCAGACATCTTAAAGCTTTACAAAGCAGCTTCCTTAATCCGTGTATCCAGTGCGGCGGCATTACCAACTCAGACACAAACCCAAATACAATCTTCTGCAATGATTTCTGTGGGAGGCTCTCCATTTACAACCGCCGAGGATGACGAAGAAGAAGAACAAAGTGGTTACAAGGGAATGCCTTACACCCTTCCACCCCAGGGGAAATATGATCCTGCCCTTGATCCTGCAAATGCAGCGGTACAAACCACTGCTCCTGCAAATACAGCGGTACAAACTACTGCTGGAAGTACCCAGCGAACAGATTATTGTTACTGTCCATATTGTCGGATTTTGGTTCCCCATCCATCGTCTGTTCCCTGTTCTGGTTTGGAGTGTCCACAATGTGGAAACCGCTTGATGAACTGGGATGCATCTGGATCGACACTTCAAACAAGTGTGCCGACATCAAGTTTACTTCAAACCCCTCAATATCCAGTATACAGTCAGATTGTCTCCAATACTTTGGGTGCTAATACATTGGATGGGGCAACAACATATGTCCAGGTACCAACGTTAAATCAACAATACGTCCCCAATACCTATACATATCCACAATCAACGACTTATACGTATCCACAATCAACGACTTATACGTATCCACAATCAACGACTTATACATATCCACAATCAACGACTTATACGTATCCACAATCAACGTATACTCAGGTACCTGTTCAAACCACACAGAATCAATTAAGGACAGGTTCAAGCTCAACGTTGAATTCAACCGGAACTTTAAATTTAAACCTGAACCAGCAAACACAGTATTGTTATTGTCCTCACTGTAATGTGATTTATGAACATCCCCCGGGAGTCCCCTGTTCATCCATGACATGCCCTGCTTGTGGAAACCGATTGCTGAGCTTGAATGGTGGAGCCATTAATCAAACACAAGTATATACAATTTCAGGTCAGCCAGCAACCATACCTCCCATGGGACAGACGGCTGCGGGTATTGCTGTAGCCGGTCAACCAACAACATTGCCACCAATGGGGCAAACTGCTGCTGGAATCGCTGTAGCCGGTCAACCGACCACAATGGGTCAAACATCGGCTGGTATTGCAGTAGCTGGTCAACCGACCACTTTACCAATGGGTCAAACATCGGCTGGTATTGCAGTTGCCGGTCAACCGACCACCTTGCCAATGGGTCAAACATCTGCTGGTATAGCAGTAGCCGGTCAACCGACCACAATGGGTCAAACATCTGCTGGTATAGCAGTAGCCGGTCAACCGACCACAATGGGTCAAACATCTGCTGGTAT
>PEAL01000017.1 GCA_002753725.1 Deltaproteobacteria bacterium | reverse complement strand
TCATTTTTTTTTGTAAGAAAAATGATTTTTATGTGTCTATATTTTAAATAGACTAAAAAATCAAGTATAATTCATTAAGTATTACAATATGATCGTTTATTATTGATCAAAAATGTATTGGAACAATCACAGATTAGAGGGTGCAATAACTACGCCAGTGAAAATTCATAACTATCCATTTGATAAAGATTTTTTAATTTTTGGCACGGAGCAGGCGAAAAGCGTTTAAATATTATATGAGCAGATCAAACAATTTTTCTCGTTTTTTTTCAAAAAGACTGAACAAGGCATCTGAACATGATGTACAGTAGCGTTTCCCTTTATTGTTTTTAATCTCATCAAGAGCACGCTCAACCCCCAAAGAAGGACGATAGGGACGATGGGACGACATCGCTTCCACCACATCAGCAATAGCGATGATCTTTGCATCTAGGAGGATACTATCCTTTGTTAAACCTTGCGGATAGCCGGAGCCATCCATACGTTCATGATGTTGAAGGACTGTCTCGGCAATGGGCCAGGGAAATTGAATGTTTTTCAAAATATCATACCCAATGGCGGAATGTTTTCGAATAACAGCCATTTCTTCTTCTTCAAGACGCGTCGGCTTGGATAGAAATTCTGCCGGAACGTAAATTTTACCAATATCATGCAACTGACCGGCAAAACGGATAGCGGTGATTTGTTCAGAGGAGAGGTTCATTTCCTGAGCAATTAAAGCTGCAAGTACAGATACCCGTTTTTGATGACCAGAGGTATAAGGGTCTCTTTTTTCAGTTAAAATAGATAAAGATTCTACAATGTCTTCAAGTGTTGACCTGAGTTGAGCATTGCTTTTTTCAATTTCTTTGGTTCGCAGGCGAACCTTTTCCTCAAGATGTTCTTTATACGCATCATTTTCACGAATCAATCGTGCCCGCTCAAGGGATCGGTTGACAGCATAATCTAAAACAGCCATATCTTGAATGGGTTTACTCACATAATCCCATGCACCTTTTCGAATGGCTTCAATAGCATCTTGAAGAATGCCTGTCCCAGAAACCATAATAATCGGTGTCTGAGGCGATTCTTTGCATAATATCGATAAAACTTCCAGACCATCCATTTCTGGCATTCTCAAATCTACAAGCACAAGGTCTGGCTTTTCTGAACGAAACACTTCAATACCCACACGTCCATTTTCTGCTTCGACAATATCGTAACCTTTATCTTCAAGATAGTCTGAAATGGTTTCACGAATAATATATTCATCATCAATGGACAGTATTTTTATTTTTTTTGAAGACATCTGGTCTGTCTCCCTTCATTGAATTAAAGATTGATCCTAAAAAAAATCTCAAGGGCCGTAAGTTCTATAAACTGTGCAGATCGTCGTGACATCAACGAGGTAAACACGTCTATCGTTTACACTGTTAATAATTTCAAACCGTTGGAAAGTACCTATGACACAGGTTAGAGATTTTACGACTTTACAAATAATAATAATTGGCAATGGAGAGCGTCTATAACAGGAAATGAATAAAATAGAAATAAACAAACGGGTCTTATCAAAAGATATGCAGGATACAGAATGAATCATTCTTTATCACATTTTAAAAGATGATGTCAAACAAGGTTCAGGTTCACAAAATCAAGCTGCCATGTATTCATGACCAGAATCACTCCTTGCCGTTTCTTTATCCATCGCGGGTACCCTTTCTTTCATGATCGCATTTTATTTAAAGCAAGAATAAACTCAAGTGTAAATATCTTACAATCGGCAAAGAGGTGTAAATGCAGTTATCGTAAATATTTACAATTATTTTTTTTAGGCGCTTTCTTTTGTATTGATTAACCAACTGATTATAAAGAAAAAATCAAAAAAAAATTGGTTTGGCACAAACACTGCTCTAAGTCTATTCAAACAGACGTCACAACACTGGCGTCCAAAAAGGAGGTCATATTATGAATCAGAGCAAACAAGAATCCTTATATATAGTTCCGATTCGATTTTTTACAGGCTTGATGATCATTTTATTTGGCCTGAGTATCTGTGCAACGTATGCAGATGCGGGCTTAATAGATGGTATACCGCTTGAGGAAAGAAATCAGATTCAGGTCAAATCACCTGTAAGCATAAGGGTTTATCCATTACCAGATAGAAAACATTTTCAAATATGCTGGCAAAGCGTTGGTAACATGGCAGCGGGATATGCTATTTACAAAAATGGAATACTCTTCGATACCAGCATTGAACCTGGTTATATTGATGAATGGCCGGATAGAGGCTCCAGCCCCATTTATGAAATTACAGCATATGACATTCATGGGAATGAATCTCAGGCATGCACGCCTTTTACGATTCATTCATATGAGGAAGTGTCCACTGGCCCGTTTCATGAAGCGTCTGTTCCAGTTGCAAAGCGGCCTGAAAAAGCGTGGACTCGTTGAGTTTATTTGCAATCAAATGAATGCCAACGGGAAGATTCCCCACCCAACCACATGGAATGTTCATGGCCGGTAGTCCAGTAAGATTGGCTGTTACTGTAAAAATATCTTGCATGTACATGGCAAGTGGATCATTGATATTCTCTTTTAACTGAAAAGCGGGTGTCGGCGTTGACGGATGCATAATGACATCACAGCGTTCAAAAATAGTGGAAAGATCTTGAGCAATTAGATTTCTAATTTTTGCAGCCTTGCTATAAAACGCATCATAATAGCCGGAACTTAAAACATAAGTTCCTAACATGATACGGCGTTTAACCTCACGACCAAATCCCTGATGCCGTGTCTGCGTAAAAAGAGAGTGGACATCTTTTACATCAGGTGCACGGAAACCAAAGCGGCAACCATCATACCGAGCAAGATTTGAACTCGCTTCAGCACTGGCAATGATATAATAAGCCGGAATGGCATATTCTGTATATGGAAAATTTACAGAGACAATTGTATGTCCTCTGTCTTTCATTTTTTGAATGGCACTCTTGACCTGTGCCTTTACACTATCGTCAAGACCATCGCCAAAATATTCTTCAGGTACGCCAATGGTCAATTGATGATGGTCACTGATCGTCGATAAATAGTTGGGTACTTCAGTATCAATGCTTGTTGAATCTTTGGGATCGTAGCCTGAAATGATTTGAGTCATCAAAGCCGTATCTCTGACATCTTTTCCCAAAGGACCCATTTGATCAAGAGAAGATGCATAAGCGATCAAACCATATCGGGAAACCCGTCCATAGGTGGGTTTGATTCCAACAACCCCACAAAAAGCCGCTGGTTGACGAATTGAACCACCGGTATCTGAGCCTATCGCGAGAATACATTCATTGGCGGCAACAGCGGCAGCAGATCCCCCACTGGATCCGCCCGGGACAGTCTCCAATTGATGGGGATTATGGGTTGGGTGAAATGCTGAGTTTTCAGTACTGGAGCCCATAGCAAATTCATCCAGGTTGGTTTTTCCAATGATAATACCATCTGCCTGTAATATTTTTTCAACAATCGTTGCATCGTAAATGGGTCGATGATTTTCTAAAATTCGTGACCCACAAGTGGTGAGAACATTCTTTATACAAATATTGTCTTTGATTGCAACAGGAAAGCCTGATAATGGGCCAACTGCGATGCCAGCATTTCTTTTTTTATCAATCGTTTCTGCTTCAAGAATCAAGTCTTCTGATTTTCGAATCAGGAGATAGGCTTGAATGTCCTTTTCCCGTCGTTCAATCTCGGAAAGGACAGATTGCATGATTTCAACACATGTTGTTTGCTTGCTATCCAGCAACTGTTTGAGTTGCCAGGCGGTTTTTGAAGCTAAGGTCATTGAAAAACTCCTTTATTATTTAATCAGTAAGGCCTGAATCTTCGATTCTAATCTCTCTGTCATCTGAATTTCCTGATCAATGGATACCAACAACTGCTGAGAAAGACCGATAACACCATTTAAGGGCGTTTTCAAATCATGCCGCACCATTCGTTCGACATCTTCTTTAAGTTGTTCAGCGCGTTTTCGTTCTGAAATGTCCCGGATGATAGACCATATGCCGATTGGATTTTCTTGTTCATCTCGAATCAACCATGAACAGACAGATACAGGTAAACAGTTTCCCTGTTTGTCGATCATTTCTTCTTCGTATTCATCGGATCGTCCACGGGAGAGAATTTGATTTTCTTTGATATCATGAAGGGCTTCGTGCCATTTGGGTGGAATTAAATCAACAATTTTTTTATTTTTCAACGATTCGGCAGTGTATCCGCTCATTTCCAGAAAAGAAGGGTTGGCATCTTGAATACAATCATTCATATCAACGTAAAGAATGCCATCAATACTGGAATTATACAGACCGCGATATTTTTCTTCACTTTCTCTAAGAGCAGCTTCAGCATTTCGCAATTGATCCTGTTGACGATCACTGATTTTAATCAATCGTGAAGATTGTTTGTATAATTTTTTATAGCTTTTGAATAAATCTTTGTAGTCGTTTAAAAGGGGATTGTCAGCACGAGCTTCATCAGACAGTAGAGTCTCTGATTTATGAATAATTTTTTCTTCTGTGCTGAACAATGTTCGTGTTGACATTATCCTTTCCTTTTCGTCCATAAATAAAAGCTCTTTGTAAATCGAGATTTACTTTCATCCAGTCTTAAAATAGCGATTCAGTAACGTATACTGTCCTGGCTGTCGTAATGGAAAATACTCTAATATAGATCAGCACCATAGAATATATTTTTTGTTTTTTTCACAACTCTTCCTGGAAAAATATTTTCGCAAGGGATATCAATGGCTGTGATCATTTTTTAAAAGAAACCGTTCCATCATCAGAAATTTGTAAAGGGGTGTTAGGAAAATCTTCCTGGGTCAGACGTTGAAAAATTCGAATCGCTTCCTGTTGTCGATCAAAAGTTGGAACGCCACCCATTATTTGAATTGTGGGGATAATTTTTGCCTGAACCAGTTGCCCTTCCTGAGCAGATATTGAAATATTTAAAACCGCTCCAATTCCTGCTGGTCCGCTGAGACGAAATTGTCCAAATGTATAAAAATTTCCCAGAGAGTAAGCAATCAATCGATTCTTGTAGCATTCCAATGCTCGCAATACATGAGGCCCGTGTCCAATAATCAAATCTGCACCAGAATCAATGGCTGCATGGGCAAAAGCAATCAGGTTTCCCCGATTTTCACCATAAAACACCTCTGTTTCATCTTTAACATGTTGCGCATCTGCGCCTTCTTTTCCGCCATGAACTGAAACAATGACAATGGGATATCTTTTGGACAAATTTGATATAATTCTTTGCGTATGTTCGATATTAGAAAGCTGATAAGAATTTTTTGTAAACCCGAAAGCAACAAGGGCAATGCGATTTTTTCCCACGCGAACAATCACATTGCCACCTTTTGGAACAGCGTGAATATCTTTTTCCGTGAGAATATCCTGTGTCAACATGTAGCCTTCTTCACCATAATCTGCGGTATGATTGTTATCGATGCTCAGCACCGTAAATCCCATATCCAGCAAAAGGTCGGCAAAGGGTACCGGCATGCCAAATTCGTAGCATTTTTTTGCAGCACGAGAGGCTTCAGAACATTTTTGGGGTAGGGTATCCTCTTCCACAAAAACGCCTTCCAGATTACCGAAAACAATATCTGCCCCTGAAAGATATTTGTGCATCTTTCGGGCCTGGTTCAAATGCGTTTCATCGGGTAATACAGGACGAGGCGTCAGAGAACCTATCATGATATCACCAACAGCAGTGATAGTAATCTCTTTGGCAAAAACGGGTATGCTGATAAAAACGGTTATTGCAAAAAAAACAACAATACCGTTGATTGTTCTTTTCATATGTATTCCTGTTGCAGGCAAATTATTCTGAAAGATCGTTGACAACCAATCCTGTAATGACCTTTGGATAAAAATATGTACTTTTTCTCGGCATGGTCAAACCTGCGTTGGCAACATCCTGAACCTGTTCAATTTGTGTTGGATTGAGCAGCATCACCATATCACATTTTCCCTGATCCACATTCTGAACAGCTTCATCAATACTGGTTGTATAGGTAATTTGTTTTTCATTATCCAGAGTTGCTTGATCAAACTCTAATACACGTTCAAAAATAATTTGAGTTAGCAGGGTCACATCCAGGTCACGTAATGGCGCTTCAATCTGTGTTTCTGTGTCGAGGATTCCAGGTTTCAACGTCAAAAGCACAAATGCGGAGTGATTTTTGTAATATGCGCCAAGTGTATGCAATGACTGCCCTGCCTTAAGCTCTTTAATAAACTGTGCCATGACAGTCGCTTTATTTTCATGGTCAAACGGCAGGGTTTTGATCGTAAAGTATTGGGATAAATTGCTTAAAAAATCATTTAAATGCGCATCTGGAAGAGATGTCAATTGACGATGCGCTGGCAAAATTACCAATCCAGGATCTTCCATGCTTGTCAGGTACATCATAATATAGTTTCCAGGATGTGATGGCGATAGCGTGCCTTTTTTCTTTTCTAATAACTCAAGGTATTGAAGGGCGGTTTCATAACGATGATGTCCATCAGCAATAAAAATTGATTTTTCAGACATGGCTTTTTCAACAAAGGCATGAACATCAGGGGCAGTCATTCTCCACAAACGATGGGCTTGTTTCTTGCTGTCCTCAAATTCTATTTCTGGTGGCATTTTTTCAATGATGTTAAGTAACGCATTGAATATGGTATTGTCTGTATCAGGATATAGAGCAAATATGGGACTGAAATTAGCATGGCAGGCAGACATCAATTTAAGACGTTCCGATTTAACATTGGTGAACGTTTTCTCATGAGGTTTCACCACGCCCGAATCAAAACGTTCCAGTTTAACCAGCGCAACCAGGCCATAACGCGTATAGCATTTATCCTCAACGGAAAAATCCATTGCTGTAAAATAAAGTGCTGGAACATCATCACGTTTCAAATATTTCTGCGATTGCCATGTTTCATAGCACTCTGCAGCGCGTGTATATCGATTATGAGCATGGTCATCATCAACCAGATGTTTACCCAATATCAATCGGATAATGTTTTGTGGATGACAGGCATGATATGCATCTTGTTCTTCTTCGGATATCACATCATAAGGTGGCGTAACCAACTTGGCGATATCTAATGTATCCGTGTTATATCGAATACCTTTAAACGGTAGAACTGTTGCCATTTTTTTTGTCCTCAAAAAAAATCTCTTTCCCGCTAACGGCAAGAAAGAGATATTATATTTCACGATGTATCAGGTTTTTTAATTGAACTGAAACCTGATAACACAATATTTTAAAGAAAAATTTTCAGAGAAAAGATGTCGTCTCTCGTTAATTCACAATATAGTTTGCCGGATCGACAGGCGCACCATTGAGTCGAACTTCATAATGAAGGTGGGGACCTGTGCTTCGACCCGTATTTCCCATTGTGCCAATTTCATCACCACGTTTGACAATATCACCTTCCTGTTTAAAAAGTCTATCCATATGGCCGTAACGTGTTTCCATTCCATGACCATGATCAATAACGACCATTTTTCCGTAACCGCCACGGCGTCCGGAAAAAGTAACCAGTCCCTTGGCTGGTGCAAGAATTTTTGTCCCAAGATGGTTGGCGATGTCCACGCCTTTGTGAAATTCACGACGACTGG
Organism: Deltaproteobacteria bacterium; assembly: GCA_002753725.1. Taxonomy (GTDB): domain Bacteria; phylum Desulfobacterota; class Desulfobacteria; order Desulfobacterales; family Magnetomoraceae; genus Magnetomorum. Next base: position 25,813 of record PEAL01000017.1, on the reverse strand, counting down.
TAAAAGGTGAAACCCGATAGCCAAATGTTGAGGAGTACCATCCTTTAGCTGGTCGAATGGATGGCGTGGATGCTAAAAATTCGCGGCGTTCTTCTAAAGATTCAATCAGTCTTAAAAAACTTTTTTCCTGACAAAAGGTGGCATCTTGTATTTGATCGGCCTGTTCATTCATGTCTCGGACTAAAGCGCCGTGCTGCTCCTGAAGCGAAAAACCTGAATCCAAATCTTCGGGTAATGTTCCACCCACACTCAAAAAACTGTCTTCAGATGGCATATCCAGGTTGGCCAGTGTTCGCACTTTCATTTCAAATTGATTGAGATAAGCCACACGCTTTTTGAGGGTATTAACTTCTTTTGCAAATTGATTGATTTGTTGTCGTTGTTGAATAAGTTCTGTCGTTTTATTATCAAGTTTTTGTTTAATCAGGGTATCCCTGACATAATTACCTTTTAAATATGTATAATCTGGAACAATATAGCACAATGAAGCCAGCAAGATACAAAAACAAAGGGAGCCGCCAATCATTAAATATTTGTTTAAACTGAACTGCCTTGTGCTGGCGCCTCTTGATGAAAATACGATAAAATGAATTTTGTTCATGATTTACATTCCTAAATTTATTGGTTTTATTACAAAACAGAGTGCGTCTGTCTGAAAAAATACATGCTATAGATTTTCAGAAAAACATTTTGGAAAAGCCAGAAAGTCTATATAAACACTCTATCGACAATCAATACCATAGCCAAAATTTTTTTCTGGAAATCTATAGTTATTAAAAATATTCGGGTATCTTTATCATCATATATATATAATGTCAAGGTTTTTGAATTTTCATAAATATCAACAACTTATGGTCGAATATTGCGCCGATTAAAGCGAAAAGAAAGCTCTTTTTTCTCCAAAGGTGCAAAAGAAATATCAAAAACCAACTCTGATGCATTTTTAAGTAAAAACGGTATATTACTTTCTATCATTTCCCATTGCCCCTGAATGTGTTGAATCATTGAAAGTTTTACAGGTGTTGTTTTAAAATTTTGCAGTTTTGCGGTGATCAATTCTTCTGTATCATAAAGGACAATCCGATTTTTGAGATTATTTCGGATATTAATTTTTCGGGTTTCCATCACACGCTGATCAACAGAGATATCAAAACTTTTGCCAATACATATTTTCATTTTTTCTCCCACAGGTACAGCTTCAATTTGATCTTCTCCCAAAAATATGGTTTGGCCACCTTTCCCCTCTTGAAAAACGCGCACTTTTCCCTGGGTCAAAACATGTTCACCCAGGCCATTTGTGGTCGAGTTGATCAGTTCGTATAAAATCGGGATACCTTTTGATTGTTGAGGGAAAGGGTTTTGCCAGGGCTCCTTTTCATCGTTCCATTCCCATCGTTTTTCTATGGAAATAGTATTGCTATCTTTTAAAACAATTTTTCGTGTTTCCTTGTGATCGATGCTTAGTGGGACCATTTGTCCGTATCCTAACCACACGTTTGCAAAAGAAAATTTTTCTCCTGAAAAATTTCGTACAATCACTGCCATTTTTAGGCGGGCTTGCGTTTCTTTTTCATTTACCACCAACTGATAATGAATCAACTGATCGATGCCTTCAAGCAGATAGCACACACGAACCTGTTCATCGCCTCCTGATGAGCTATTGATTTCCCATACCAATGCATTTTCATCTGATGGAAAACTAACGTTCAGTAATTGTATTTGTTTCGGGTGTGTCAGAATAATTAATTGAATGGAATCTGGATCAATACGAACATCTTTCCAGGAAAAATCAACTTTATTGACACCTTTTTCAAGACCAAGGGTTCGTTCTTCTTCAATGAATGCGCCGTCTGGATGATCCAGTCGAATCACAACCGATCCTCTTTCCGGTAAGGCCACAAGTTTTATTCTCGATACCGCAATCCCGGGTATCAGAAAAATACATACCCAAATACCAATGATGGAAAAGATTTTTATCAATCGATTCATTTTTTTCCTTATGTTTCCTAATTTTTCACAATGTTACCAAAAGAAATTATAAAATTTAACAATTTAAGAAAATTGTCAAGACAATTATCCCATGTTTAATGGAAATATTCGAGTGGATTGAGTGAGAATATATTGACTTGTATTATTCAGATAATATGCTATAAAACTGTCTTTGTAAATTTTCAGCAGTTCTATACTGTTGGCAAAAAATGATTAACGTATAAATCCCAGTGAAATATCTATGAATCATATAAACAATTCTATCCCCAAACAAACCAATTCTTTTTCAATGTTTGAAAAAAAAATGCTCGATCAAAAGCTTGATCCCTATGTGATTGAAGCTTTTCAATATTATTATGACCTCTTGTTGTCGGGTGAAAAAGGTAAAATTCCTGAGGCTGATATTTCAAACGTGTTACCTGCTGATATTGAACAATTGAAAAATTTGGGTCATCATGAAAGCTATGGTCGGGAGGTTTTGGATAAAACGGTCATTATCAAGCTTAATGGCGGTCTGGGTACGACAATGGGGCTGGGCGTGAATATGGCCAAATCATTGTTGCCTATTAAAGATCATTATTCTTTTTTAGAGATATATTTTCATCAAATCAAAAAATACAAACATATTTTACCCATTCCTCTGATATTGATGAACAGTTTTAATACTCACGAAAGAACACTTGACGCATTGAAAAGTATCGGTGCCGAACAGGATGTCCACTGTTTTATTCAAAACATGTTTCCCAAAGTGGAACAGAGTACCTATCGGCCAGCAACCTGCCCTGAAAATCCTGCACTGGAATGGAATCCACCTGGTCATGGAGAAATTTATGCCGCATTCAGAAGTTCAGGTATGCTTCAAAAGTGCCTGGATATGGGGATTCAATATGCCTTTATTTCTAATTCCGATAATCTAGGAGCCGTGCTGAATTTGTCTTTATTGGGATATTTTGCAAAAAATCAACTACCGTTTGTCATGGAAGTTGTCCGGCGAGGGCCTTTGGATACAAAAGGCGGACATCTGGCATTGCATAAAAACGGTCAACTAATATTACGTGAAATGTCACAGTGCCCAGGCAATGAAATGCATTTGTTTGAAGATATTAACTTATACCCGTTTTTCAACACCAATAATTTATGGGTAAATTTGCCTATTTTAGATAACTATTTGGAAAAATATCATTTTGTTCGATTACCCATGATTTGCAACCCAAAAAATCTTGATCCAACAGATGCTTCAACGCCCTGTGTTTACCAGTTGGAAACAGCTATGGGAAATGCAATATCTGTATTTGAAAACTCAAGTGCGGTCATTGTGGATCATACACGATACATTCCTGTAAAAAGAAATGAACAACTGCTTGCCGTGTGGTCTGACTGCTATTTATATGACCCTGAAAACAGCCTTTATCCCAACCCTGAACGTCAATTGGGCCCCATTCGAATCAAACTGGATGAAAAATATTTTGGCACGTTTGATCAATTTTCAAAACGGTTTTCATCAGGGACACCATCGCTGATGGATTGTGAAGAATTGATTGTCAAAGGTGATGTCTGGTTCGAGGAGGGTGTGATCATCAAAGGGAAGGTTGTCATTGAAAACACATCCAATGACCCTATGATTATTCAACGTAACCGGCTTCTTGACGATGCTCCTTTTACCCAATAATAGATCATCTCTGCCTTATTATAGGTTAGGATGGTATCCTCATAAAAATAAATACATTTTTTTTACCCTTATACTATTATTATACACCATTGTATCCTGTACTGCCTTTGAATCCAAAGAGCGGAAAGCCTGGAAACAGTTAAATCAAAAGGCTTACATGAATTACCAGCAAGGCAATTTTTACAAAGGTGTCCAGTGGATGGAAAAGGCCTGCAATTTTGCCACTGAACATTTTGGCATTAACCATCCCGATACCTTAGCTTCCATGAACAATCTGATTTTATTTTACATGGAACAGGGCCGAAAAAGTGATGTTGAGCCCTTATTTCTTAAGCTGATCGATGCGTCCAAACAAACATTTGGTGATAATCATCGATTTACATTGGCTTGCATGGATCGCCTGGGTGCTTTTTATGTCAGTACCGGTCAGTTGAAAAAAGCCATGACACTCTATGAAACATTGTTTGAACTAAAAAAAAGTTCTCTGGGTGACAATCATTTGGAAGTCAGAAAAATTTTGGTCAACCTTGCGGCAATCCATTCTGGCCTTAAAGAGTGGAACAAGGCAGAAAAAATGTATCTTGCCATTATTAATTTTAAGGTTGAAACAAGCAAACAAAAGACAGATCAAGTCATTGACAAAGTACCTCTTGATGCTCGGCTTGATCTTGCTCGACTCTATGAATCCCAACAAAAAAATGATCTTGCAGAAAAACAATATCAATATGTGTATACATATTATCTTGAGAGAAAGGGTGAAAATGATAATGACACCCTAAACAGTTTGCACAAGCTCGCGCAACTGTATAGCCTGTCATTTTCTGAAGAAAAAGCACTTCAGTTGTATGAAAAAGGATATCTCATTTGTCAAAAAAATCGCTCGACAACTGATCCTTTATTGTTTATTTTTCAAAAAAACAGGGCCATTCTCCAGGTTCAATTACAAAAAAAAGATATGGCAGACATATCAATCAAAGAAATCCTTGAGAAAAGCCTGGAAGCATACGGCCAACATGACCCAAATACAATTCTGCTGATGTATTATTCAGGGATCCAGCATGAAAACATGGGGCGATATCAACAGGCAGATCAAACATTTGAAACGGTTCTTTCCGACGCTAAATCTGTCTTTGGCGCAACACACCTAATGACTGAAACCATTGACAAGCATTACACTACTTTTAGACAACAACAGGATTCTTTTGAAACATCTCCTTGAAACGGGCAAAACTGAAGGACTAAACCCAAAGAAGCGTTATCATACGGAGGTTATATCTATGCCAAAGCAGAAAACAGCACTGAATAAACAGCAATTGTTAAGACAAAATCTTATTCTGAAAGCTGTCAACCACGTCGCTGAACAATTACTGACCTCTTTTCAACCTGATCAAGTCTTCCCAGATATTTTAAAACAACTGGGTACAGCGACCTGTGCAGCCTCTGCATTATTATATGAATGCACTCGAAACACTGCGCCCAAAGAAGCAGAACTGAGACATGAATGGCAATCTGTGGAGTGTGCAATTTCATGGAATGCTTATGATATTAGCCATATTTCAGAAAAAAAAATACCGTTTGATCGATATTTTAATGATCTTGAAAAAGGTCATTATGTGGGCGGAACGATTCAATCCTTTCCAGATAAGGAAAAAAATTTTTTATCTCAATTAAATATCTCATCGCTACTGATCATACCCATTCGGATTCATGAAAACCTTTGGGGAGCAATTGTTTTTTTCAATCCTGTTGCTGACCATTTTGGGGCAGATTTTGAGATTTCTGCTCTGAATACCGCTGCCAATTATATGGGTGCAGCACTCCGGAGACTGGGGATTGAGCAAGAACTTCAAATGGCCAAAGAAAAGGCGGAATCTGCCAATCTGGCCAAAAGTGAATTTGTCACTAACATGAGCCATGAGCTGAGAACGCCCATGAATGCAATTGTTGGCTTTTCTGAAATGCTTTGTGATAAAATATTTGGCGATCTTAACGATAAACAACTCAAATATACAAACAATATTTTAACCAGTGCCCGTCATTTGATGGATTTGATCAACAGTATTTTAGATTTATCCAAAATCGAAGCAGGTCGAATGCCATTACAATTGTCCAGTTTTAGTATCCGACGAGAACTTTTGGAAGTTGATAATATTATCAAGCCATTGGCCATTCAAAAAAAGATTCAGATTCAACTGGCCATTGCGGATGATGTGCCATCTATTTTTGCAGACCCAGGAAAATTCAGACAAATTTTATACAATCTTTTAAGCAATGCCATCAAATTTACCCCTGAACGCGGTAAGGTGAATATCAATATTTCAACGTCAGACAATCCCAAAAACACCTCACGGGAACCTTCTCCGCCCGGAATTCTTATTCAGGTAAAAGATACCGGTATTGGCATTTCTTCAGAAAATATTGACCGTATTTTTAAAAAATTTGAACAAGCTGACACTTCTGTATCACGAAAATATCAGGGCACAGGTTTAGGGTTAACGCTCACCCAAAAAATTGTTGAAGCACAGGGCGGGGTTTTATGGGCTGTAAGTGAGGGCAAAGATCACGGATGCACATTTTCTTTCTGGATGCCCCAAGTGGTGAAAAAGATAAAGCGTGATATGAAATAAAATTTTTATTGTTAAGAAAAAATCGAATTATGGAAGAAAAAATGTCCTCAACTATTAATTTTGCGATTATCGGCTGTGGCCGATTAGGTACAAACCTGTCAATCAGGTTAAAAGAAGCCGGCCATACCCCTGTCGGGTTATCCTCAAGGCATTTAGAATCTATTCAAAATGCCAATGAATTCATTAACGCCCAAATCATTGATACAATCCCCTGGAACGTCACATCATCCGCAAATGTTGTTTTCATTACAACACCCGATGATTCCATTGAAACAGTTTGCCAGCAATTAATTGAAAACAATGGCTTTAACTCAAATGCCATTGTGTATCATTGCAGCGGATCATTGTCATCCAGTGTTCTGGCTGCTGCCAGTGCGGCTGGTTTGAACGTGGGATCTTTTCATCCCGTGCAGAGTTTTCCTGTGATATATATAGAACCAAATCCATTTGAGAGAATTTACGTATCTGTTGAAGGCGATCCCATCGCTATTGAATTAGGAAAAAAAATTGCAATAGATTTAAAAGCAAGTGTTGTCGAAGTCTCAACGGATGGAAAAAAATTATACCACGCTGCGGCTGTTGTTGCCTCGAACTATCTGATTACATTGCTCGAAATGGCCAAACAGTTTAATATACATGCAGGATTATCTGAAAATGAGGCCTTAGCTATTTTAAAACCACTGATTCAAGGAACGTTGAATAATATTGATAAACAAGGCATCCCTGGTGCATTGACCGGCCCCATATCCCGTGGAGATATCAAAACAATCAGGGATCATATTCAAAAAATTCAGCAAATAATACCTGACTTTTTAGATCTCTACCAAACACTTGGCAGATATACCGTTCCAATAGCTCAAGCCCAAAAAACTATTTCAACAGATAGTGCATCCCTGCTTAATAAGCAACTTGCAAAAAAATAAAAAAACCCATCCACAAAATTGAAAATGTATATGGATGGGTTTTTTTGAAACATTATTTTTTAAAAACCTGTTCAAGTTTTGTTTTAACTGTTTCAGCAGTGAATGGTTTAACAATATAATTGCTCACTCCTGCCTGAACAGCTTCAAGTACGCGGCTTTTTTGGGCCTCTGCTGTTACCATGATTACCGGTAAATGTTTTAATTCAGGATCAGCACGGATAGCTTTCAACAGTTCGATACCGGTCATTTTAGGCATGTTCCAGTCTGCAATAATCAGATCGAACACAGGGTCAGCATTTTTTATCATATCAAGTGCTTGCGCGCCATCCTCCGCTTCTTCCATCTTTTTGAAGCCCACCTGTTTTAGAATGTTTTTTAATATTCGCCGCATCGTAAGAAAATCATCGACAACTAAAACGTTCATATTCAAATCTAAAGGCATATCTCCTCCTCTTAACCTTAATCTTCAAAACATACTTCAATGGTAAATTCACCATATTCGGTTCCAAAGGGTACAGCCATAATTGCGGCTGTTGTTTTGTGACTTATTGTATGGTCTTTTCCCTTTATCATTGTTGGGACTGCCGCGTATAGCACTTTTCCTTTGCTTTCAAGCTCCTGACGCGCCTGGCCAGAAATCATGTTGGCAATTTCACCAACGGCGTCCATCACTTCCTCATCCAATTGGGTCATTGTTTCACCAAACATATTGGATACAATAGATAATATACAAGGTTCCGTAAATGTAATTGAAATGGTCCCTTTTGATTCCCCTGAAAGCCCAATAATGGACGAAACATCGCCCTTTGCCGTTATATCTTTTTTTAAAAAGGGTTTCTGAGGCGTAGGCCTTGTAAAAGCCATCGTTTCCAGTACATTCAGTGTCGCTTTGATAAAGGGGTTTATCAACTGAGCATTCATAAAAAAACTCCCATATTTTTTTTAGCCAATTAATTCTATTTTAAAAAAATCACTTTCAATAGCGTATATCAAATCAATATCACTCGAACGTTCACTCACACATGATTTTATCATTTTTTCGGTAATAACAGGGACTTGAAATCGTACATCAGGGGCAGCATCACTTGCAGAAATAAAATTTCCGATAATCACATTAGCGGCTTCTCTAAAAATATCAATTAATTCATCATCTTCAAAGGATCGTTCTTCTCCTAAAAAATTTTTAGCCATTTTTGTGACCAAAAGCTTAGCAGCATAAAGGTAAAAGCGCTTTTGATTTTCACAGAATGGGACTTGCGTGTAAAAACAAAGCAGCGGAAAAGAAAATTGATCGTATGAATGAATGATTCTTTCTGGAAACATGTAATACATATTTTCAAATACATTACAAAGCGTGTTTTCTAAAATTTTTTGTTTGGTTTGAGCATCATCAATCATGTTTTGTCAATCTTTAATCAATCTTTTTGATAAACACTGGGTTGAATGTATTTAAAGGGATGGTTTACCCCTGTCAAGCTCTCTGAATGTCCGATCATCAGATATCCACCTGGAACAATGCATTGATAAAATTTATTCACCAACTTTTCTTGTGTTTTTTTATCAAAATATATCATTACATTTCGACAGAAAACAAATTGAAAAACACCGCTGAATGGAAATTTATCCATTAAATTAAATCGTTTAAATGAAACGATATTTCTGAGTATGGGTTTAACCTTGTAAAAACCATGTTGACGACCATGTCCTTGTTGAAAATACGTTCGAATGAGTGGTTTGGGTATATCCTCAACACGATCCGTCTGATATACCCCTCGTTGGGCTTCACTCAGTACTTTTGTAGAAATATCGGTTGCCAAAATTTTGATATCAAAATTTGCATTTTTCCCTAAAAATTCTAGCAGGCTGATCGCTAACGTATATGGTTCTTCACCGCTTGAACAGGCTGCACTCCAAAAACGCAGGCGTCTGCCATATTCTGCGGAAGCATACCGTGGAAACACCTCTTTATTCAAAAAATCAAAATGTTTGATTTCTCGAAAAAAACTGGTTTTATTGGTGGAAATGGCATCCAGCATGACTACCAATTCATCGCCATTATCATCATTGGTTAAAAATTGGTAGTAATCATTAAATGATTTTATACCGGTTTGACGCAAGCGTTTGTTAAGCCTAGCGCGAACAAGTTCCTTCTTCCCTTCATGTAAACAAATACCACATTTATTATAAATCAGGGTTTTGAAACTTTTAAAATCATCGTCAGATAAATCTGGCGTTTTAATCATTAGAAAAACTCCAACACACAATGGTTATTTTAAACGGAGTTTTTGGCTGAGTGTAAATCGTTGAAGAGTTAATTTTCACTGATTTCAAATAGACCGGATACATCCAAAATGAGTCCAACACGACCGTCGGCTAAAATCGCACCACCTGCCATTCCCTTTACTTTTTTCAAACCACCCAAGTTTTTAATCACAACTTCTTGTTTTCCTACAATTTCATCAACTAAAATGCATTTGTGTCGTCCATCACTTTCAGCAACAACAACAATTCCTTCCCAGGGATTAAAGTTCTTGGGCTCAAAACCAAAAATTTCATGTAAACGAATCAGAGGATAAAGTCTTTCGCGGATTTGAATCATTTCTCCTTTATTGACAACATGCTTATATGATTCCCTTTCCGGTCTTAATGATTCAAGTACAGAAGCCGTTGGCATGATATAATCTCGTTCTCCCGCCCGAACAATGATTCCGTCGATAATTGCAAGGGTGAGGGGCAATTTCAGAAAAATTACAGTCCCTTGATCCGGTTCGGAGACGACTTCAAGTTTACCTCGCATATTATCAATAACCCGTTTCACAACATCCATACCAACACCACGTCCAGAAACATCTGTAATTTTATCCGCAGTGGAAAAACCCGGTTGAAATATTAAACTGAATACTTCCAGATCGGCAAGATTTTCACCTGTTTTTATCAGATTTTTTTCAAGGGCTTTTTTTATAATCTTGTCGCGATTCAACCCACGACCATCATCTTTGATCTCAATAACAATATTGCCGCCTTTGTGGTAAGCATTGAGTGTAACCAGACCTTTTTCAGCTTTTCCTTTTTTTCTTCTGTCTTCGGGCAATTCAAGTCCATGATCGCATGAATTTCGAACCAGATGAACCAATGGATCATAAATCTCATCAACCATGTTACGATCAATTTCAGTTTCTTCACCCAGCATTTTTAAGCCAATCTGTTTACCAGATTTTTTCGCTAAATCACGAACAAGACGAACCATTTTTTGAAACGTTTGTTTAATTGGAATCATACGCATAGACATAGAAATTCGTTGGATTTCAGATGTGATTCGCGTTAACTGAGTAATACTGCTATAAAGTTTCCGATTGTCCGATGACACTGAATCGCCGATTTCCTGGTTAAGCATTGCCTGGTTAATGACAAGTTCACCGACCATATCAATCATATTATCTAATTTATGGGTATCTACTTTTACAAATGCAGGCGATTGAATGGCCGCCTTTTTAGGCGCTGCCTGAGCTACAGGTGAACTTGTGGGCGGTTCCTGTTTTACTGGTGTATCTTTGGCTTCTGATTTTTGTGGAATATCGTCATCATCACTATCAGTATCTCCATCCTCATCTTCAATCTCCTCATCGCTGTCGTCATCCAGAGGAATAATATCTGATGGTTTTAAATCTGATTTAGGGGCAGATACAGATTTGGAAGGAGCTTCATCAAATTTGCCTTCTGCTGCATTTTTCAAACGCTTGATCAATGAAGCCATACCAAATTTTTTGGGTGTTGAGTCTCCTGTTTTCAATTGTTCATCAAGATGGTTGATCATATTTTTCGTAAGATCAATGGCAGCAAGTACCAGGTCAATAATGTTTTCATCAATTACCAAACGCTGATCTCTTGCTTCGTCCAGAAGCGTTTCTACCTGATGCGTTAATTTATTTATTTGAGTGAGATTGAGAAAGCCTGAAACCCCTTTTATTGTGTGAAAGGGCCTAAATATATCATTGATAATTTCAATATTTCCAGGATCTTCTTCAAGCTCTACAATACTAACCTCAATATCTCTAAAGTTTTCAAGGGCTTCCATGATGAAATTTTCAATTAACTCTTTATCCTGGCTTAAATCCACAACAAATTGATTTTCGGGTTCTGGTTCTTCTATTTCCTCTGCTTCCGGTTCTTCTTCCTCAACAATTTCTTCTGATTTTTCTGTAGTTTCTTTAACCCCACACTTGTTCAAATAGTCTGTTACTTTATCAGTGATTGCAGCACCTGACTCGATATCACTGGAAAGTTCTTTCAATAACTTTGCCCCATCCTGAACTTGTTCAACAGAATGATCAGGCTCCCCCCATGCCAATGAACCCGCCATTGATTTAATTCCAGAACCGATTCGTATCAGATCTGCTTGATTGTTATCCTGTGCCAGTTGAACAAGCTCGTCCATGCTGTTCATGAGAGAACCCATCGCTTGAATATTATCAGCATCAACCGTTTCAACTTCTACTAAAAATTTTTCGATCAATTTATTTAATGCATTGATGAAATTTTCCATATGATTCATACTCCACTTTTTTGAAACAATACGTTACGGTTTTTGGATAAGATCTTTATGTTATAGCGCATTAATAACTTCCTGAGCAATTTGATTCAGCGGGCTGACAACATCTACCGCACCCATCTTCGCAGCTTCTTTCGGCATCCCGTAAACAACACAAGACGCCTCATCCTGACCAATTGTTCGAGCGCCTGCCTCTTTCATTTTAAGCAGACCTTTTGCACCATCAGCACCCATTCCAGTTAAAATAACACCTACTGCATTGGAGCCAGCATATTCCGCTGTTGAATCAAATAAGACATCAACTGCAGGACGTTGATGATGAACCATCGGCCCTGTTTCAACGCTGACAAAATAGCGCGCACCACTTCTTCTAAGCAGCATGTGATAGTTTCCTGGTGCAATTAACGCACGACCGGTAAGAACGTGGTCACCATCCTCAGCTTCTTTAACACTGATATCACATAAATCATTCAAACGTTCTGCAAATGCCGTTGTAAATTTGGGAGGCATGTGTTGAACAATCAATATGCCTGGAATCGTTGGGGGAAACTTGAGGAGAACTTCTTTAAGCGCTTCAGTGCCTCCGGTTGATGAACCAATAGCAATGACTTTGTGAGTTGTTTCCTGCAATGATCGGTTTCGATAAGTTAATTTAGCTTCCTGCATTGGTTTTCGGGAGCGATCGGGGGGTTTAAAATTGATTCGTGCTAATGCGGCTGCTTTTATTTTATCGGCCAGTTGTTTTCCCATATCACCGACAGAATAAGAAGCACCAGGTTTGCAAAGGACTTCAATAGCACCACTTTCAATCGCTTCAAGGGCCAATCTTCCACCTTTGGGAGTTAAAGAACTAACAATAATGACCGGCATCGGATGATATCGCATCAGTTTCTTTAAAAAAGTGATACCATCCATTCGTGGCATTTCAATATCCAGCGTCAGAACATCAGGTTTCAGCGTTACAATCTTATCCCTTGCAACATAGGGATCAGGAGCAGTTCCAACGACTCTTATTCCGGGTTCTCTGGATAGTTGATCTGTAAAGATTTTACGGACAATCGCAGAATCATCTACGACAAGCACTTTTATTTCACGCATGGATCAGCCTCATATGCTCAAAAAAACAAAAAATTAAAATTCATAACCATTCAATGAATTTTCTTTATCCGTTTTTGTCTGTTCAGTGCCCAAAACGCCGATAAGTTTGTTTCGAAACGTTTCTGGTTTAAAGGGCTTTTGTATACATGCCGTGACCCCTAAATTCATAATTTTTTCCAGGCATGATTCTCTTCCTTCTGTTGTAATAACAACTACAGGAATATTGGAGGTTAGCGCATCTTCTTGTAATAATTTAACAAACGTTATACCATCCATGACCGGCATATTGATATCGGAAACAATAACATCCACCCATTCATCCTTCAATAACTCAAGCGCTTCTTTGCCATTGTTTACTTCATAAAAATGCCCCACATCAAAACCAGATATTTGAATGGTTCTTTTAATAACCTGTCGCATGGATGGGGAATCATCAACAATGAGAATATTAAATGCCATCAGCCCCGCATCTGTATTAAAAATTTTTTTGTATGAACTAATATTCGGACGTCGTAAATTCTATACAGCAACATATATAAAACTGACAGGATCCGATTTATTAATGTTGACCGGTAATTATATTCGTACAGGTCACCGAATTCGTTTGTATTCAATTATTATTTATTAATAGATTCAATACGATGTAAAATGATCTTACATAAATAGCACTAATTCAAAAAAAATTCAAAGTGTTTTCAATGAAACTTATATTTTTGCTCAAAACATTTCTATTTTCTATAGTGGGCGATACCCCTTATTTGATTCTTTCACTTCAACAAGGCCGTTAGAAATATGCAAACGAATTGTTCGGTTGCCTTTTCCGCCAATATTTTCAGACTGGATTAAAACATTGTTGCGCCATAATATTTTTCGAAGGGATGCATAATTTCGTTTTCCAATATTAAAAAAGCCCGAATCGTCCATTATCGAACTTCCACCGGCCACTTTAACGATCATCCTACTTTTTACTGCGCCCAATTTATAACACGATCGAAATAAAATAGGAATGCCTGTATCTGCAAACATGAAAGGAGACTTCTTTGCCTTATCCCTGTCCAGGCTTGATTCCGGAAGCATATAATGTAACATTCCAGCAACTTGAACTTCAGGGTCATACACGGTTATCCCAATGCATGAACCCAAAGCATGCGTAATAATCACATCTCCCGGTTTATTACTAATTTTAAGATCTCCGACCCCTACTGTTATGACCAATGAAATATTCCTTTTATCATTTCATACTCAAGGCGCTCACGTATGTTGAGCTTCCTAATAAAACATAGATAATAAATAACCTTATTATGATTTTAGTCTATTATAAATTTTTTTGCGAGAGTTCTCTTTAACAGATTTTATTGATAAACAAATCATTTTCATCTCTGATAATGAATTAAGATATACTGCGTTTCATTGATTCCGCATTCCAGGAGGGGAGCTGACACGTATTGAGCTTTTTCTCTTTAGCCAATAATTGCAATTCATTCAAATAAATTGATTGTGGACAGTGAAGAGATTTATTTAACTCTTCTAATATATATTCAATTTGTAAAGGAAATCAAGAATTTTATGGAAGGAAGATGCATTTATTTGATTTCGCACAAAAAAAAAGGCGAGCCTTATAGACTCGCCTTTTTATATAAACCGTTTTGTTTGCATAGATTATTGTCAAAGTTTGCCACTGAGATACTCATCGACCATGTTAGCCGCTGTTTGTTCATAATCAAACGTGTATGTGCCATCTTGTATTCGTTGTCGAAGTTCTGCTACTTTTTGTTCTCGAATATCAGGTATGTCGTCCATATAGTCAAGAAGCGAAAATGCTTCTTTTGATCTTTTGGAGAAATCTATCAGTACATCTTCTGGTGTCGTTATTTCATTTGAAGACTCTTCATATATTTTGCTCGGGTCTATGGTTTGTTTTGGCGCCGGAACCTGTGATTTTTGAGTGGTCTCATTGTTCCTTGCTAATCCCGTTAATATGCTGTTTATTATTGTCATGGCTGCGTTTCCTTTTCATTCCTTGAAGTTGAAATTCATAATTATTTTGTCCTTCATTTGAAATAATATTCGTCAGGTATTTCTGAAAACTTTAACAATTAATAAACAATGAAAATTAGAGAATATTAAAAATAATGAATAATATTTAGTTTTTAAAAGAGCCAATATTTGAATGCATGTTTAGTTGGAACGAGCGAGATGTTCGCTGATACTTGCCGCTTTTTCTGGTGAAACATAACTCAAAATCTGCCCCACCTGTTCACCTTTCATTTTTGAAAGCAGACGAATGGCAATATCAATATCCAATTTATCAATCAATGTCGCTGATTTTTTTGACGGCATTGATGTATAAATTTTTAAAAGATGTTTGAATTGTTTATCCATCGCTGTTTCTTGCATAACTTGATATTGCTTGATCAGTTCCTCTTGTTGTTTAATTTTGTTTTGGACAGTGACTTGAATTTCAGAAAGTCGTGCAATTTTTTGATCAATTTCTTTTTTTACTGAATCAAGGTGTTGTCGTTCATTTTCAAGTTTTTGTCTTTCTCGAATGAGAGTTTCCCGTTCCCGCTGAATGATTTCAGATTCCAGGTACGCATTTTCAGGCTTGGCGTAAAAATGATTTTGTTGTTCCATACGATCCATTGACAGTGTCATATCATTTTTGGAAACGTTTTCTGTTGTATTCTCTGCAATGGCTTCTGTTTGAATCACCGGAATCGGCTCAGTCATGTCAACACTCAAAATCGTACAAATAATGACCATTTTTACGATCAGTATGCTGCAAATGACACGATAAATGAGTTGATTATTCGGAATAAGACGACTCATGCTGCCTCCTTTATTGGCTTGTGCCTGATGGCAACCATTTCATCCATAGTTTTTTGTTCAAATTTAATATAGTCTGAAATATATTCTTTTTTCTTTATATCTTCAATTTTTTCAAGCGTTTTTCGTTTGATTTGTTCTTTTCGAACAATTTCCTGATGATGTCTGAGAACTTTTTCTAATTGAACTAATTGCTTTTGCTCTTCTTCAAGGGCATGATCGGTTCCTGTAATATAGTTCGTATAAAAACGATGCCGACCAACAGATATTCCTTTTTCTTCGCAAGTTTTAAGCTCCAGAATCGCTTGTAACCTATTTTTTTTTAGTTTTTCAATGAGTTGACGTTTTTCAACAACAGCATTTTTGACCTTGACAAGCTCAAGTTGTGCATTTCTTTCGCGGTATTTACGATATCTAAGGACCGCGTCAAGCTTGAACTTAAACTTTTTCATTAATTAATTTTTACTTTTTCATGAATAATAATTTCAACCGATTGACCCCGACAGGCATCGACACCTTTTCTTCAACACCCTGGCATAAAAATTCATTAATTTTGCCAATCATGGCTTTTGCATAATCTATTTTTGGATCGCTCCCATCAACATAAGCACCAATATTGATAATATCTTCAGATTTTCGATAAATGGCAAGAATTTCTATCAACCGTTGGGCAATCTTATAATGATCTCGATCAATGACATCTCGCATCACTCGACTGACACTAGCAAGCACATCAATTGCAGGGTAATGCCCCTGAGTGGCAAGATCTCTGGATAAAACAATGTGACCATCTACAATGGATCGAACCGTATCGCCAACCGGATCATTAATATCATCGCCTTCAACAAGTACAGTATAAATCCCTGTAATACTACCTTTTCCTTCAATATTGCCAGCTCTTTCCAAAAGTTTGGGAATTTGTATAAAAAATGATGGTGTATAACCACGTAACGTTGGTGGTTCACCTGCCGCCAATCCCACATCACGAGAAGACATTGCAAATCGAGTGATGGAATCCATAATTAAAAGAACATCTTTACCCTGATCCCTAAAATATTCTGCTATAGTTGTGGCAAGATATGTTGAACGAATCCTAACCAATGGTGAGGTATCTGATGTTGCTGCAACCAGAACAGATTTTTTCCTGCCTTCCTCACCGAGAATATGTTCAACAAAGTCTTTGACCTCACGGCCACGCTCACCCACCAGACAAATAATGGTTACATCGGCTGCGGTATGTCGTGCAATCATACCCATGAGTACACTTTTTCCAACACCAGAACCTGCCATAATAGCAATACGCTGACCTTTTCCAATGGTAATCATCGTATTAATGACTCCAATGCCCACATCAACAGGTTCAGTAATAATTTGCCGATTCAAGGGATTGACAACCGCGCCATAAAGAGGATAAATATCATCCGCTTGAATTGGCCCTCGGCCATCAATCGGCTCACCCATTCCACCAATGACTCTTCCCAAAAATTGATTACCAACAGGTACATAGGGACGATCATCCCTCAGAGAAATTTTACATCCTGGACTGATATTTCGAGTTTCACCATACGGCATTAATACAATTTTTCGATCGTTGAAACCAACAACTTCAGCGTTAATTTGATTTCCCTCAGTATTTTCAATTGAACAGATACTGCCAATACCGGTGCCTGCACAATAGCCCTCTGCAATAATTCCTGTTATTTTTGTAACTTTTCCCGTTGGAATCAATGTCCGAGTGGCTTCCACTGCGTGAAAATATTTTTTCCAGTCTTTTTCAAGCATTTTTCAGTAATTCTTCAATAGAAGATTCAACCCGTTCCATCTGGGTTTGAATCCGGGCATCCACATCACCATACCGAGTTTCTATAAAACACCCACCCCGTTCAACTTCGGCATCAGCTTCAATGGTTACAGACTGTAACCCTTTGACATGACTAAAAAATTCAGGGCGGTTTTCATTAACAAAGTCCATATCACCAGGATTAATGTTCAGTTTGACTTCAACACGATCAGATAAAATCTCAAACGCTTTATAAATATTTTTCAGTATAACGCGATCATCAAGTTTTGCATGAACATGAACCACTTTTTTGGCAATGTCTTTTACCAACCCTATAACTTCACGTTCGTATATTTTTGGAAAATCATCTTTGTATGCAGTAATTTCCTTGAGAACATTTTCAATACCATCAATAACAACACTCGCTTTAGATATGACCGTGTTGCGTCCTTCAGCCTTCCCCTCTTCCATTCCTTTCACATGCGCCTGTTTTTCAATGTCAACACTTCTTATCTTCGCATCTTCAATAGCTTGCTCGGCCTGTCTGAAATTTTCTTCAGCAGCTTGAAGTTTGCCATCCGCTTCTTTTAGACGTTCGAAAATTTCAGCCTGAAGGGCTCTTTCTTCGGGGAGGGCACATTCTTTCAGTTGCGTTGAAAGATCATCAAACGATGGGAAATAGTAGATATCTTCCTTTGGCGTGGAGCTTTCAACGACCGGTGTTTCTGTTCTTTCAAAATCAATCAGCTTGAATGTGGACGAATCCTTTGATTTTTCAGCAGTGCTTGACTTTGATTTCCTGACTGATTTGATATCGTCAAAAGACGGAAACTCAAAGACGCCATCAGACAAGGACATCTTCTTTTCCCTTTCCTAATACAACTTTCCCTTCAGTTTCCATTTTCTTCGCCAGACGAACAACTTTTAGCTGGGCTTCTTCAACCTCAGCCAGTCGGACCGGCCCCATGACCTCCATGTCTTCTTTGAGCATATCACCGGCACGCTGGGAAAGATTTGAAAAGACTTTTTGTTTCATATCTTCTGATGCTGTTTTAAGAGCAACTTTCAAGTCACCCATATCAACGGATTTAAGAATTTCTCTCATGCCTCTGTCATCAACATTAACCAGATCTTCAAATACAAACATCATCTGCCTGATTTCTTCGGCCATTTCAGCTTTTTCTTCTTCAAGCCACGACAGAACATTATCTTCCGTTGCACCATCAACTTCGTTAAGAATATTGACAACCGCTTCAAGTCCACCAATTTCACGACTCATGGAACTACCAAATCCAATAATTTCTTTTTCAATGGCCTGATCCACTTCCCTGACAACTTCTAAAGGTAGCTGTTTCATTTTAGCAACACGCATAGAAATGCTACCCTGTACGTTTTTGGGTAATCCCATGAGAATCGAAGCTGCTTTGGACGGTTTCAGATGAGACAAAATCAAAGCGATGGTTTGTGGATGCTCTCCTTTAATGAAATCAATCATCATTTTGGAGTCCATCCGTTCGAAATAAGAAAAGGGCGCTTTTTGCTTGTCTTCATCAATTTCACTAAACAATGCCGCTGCTTTGGCTTCACCCAATGAATTACCAGCAACACTTTGTAAAAAGCTGCCACCTTCGATCATCATTTGGTCATCAGCTTCGACATTATCCAAAAATTCTTCCATGACAATGGTCATAACATCTGGAGGAACATATCGAATTTCTGATATATGGCGGGCAACTTTTCGGATTTCAATTTCATTGAGTTTCTTAAAAAACTCTGTCGTGTATTCCTCCCCCATAATCATTAGAAAAATTGCGGCTTTTATGGGGCCTGTAAGACTATCGATTGTCAATCCACCACCACTAGACATTTTTTTCCACCTCGTTTATCCATCCTCTTACCCAGTTCTCTGTTTTTTCCGGATAATTGTTGGCGATCATAACTACGCGTTCTCTCAAGCTCATTTTGGCAATATCCGGTAGACCTTCAGCCTCTTCAGGTTCAGGCAATTCTGGTAATCTGTCGACATCCTCAGGTTCAGGCGGTTGTGCCATTTGTCGGAATGCTTTCAAAAATGGGCGAACCACAAAAAAGAAAATCAACAAAACCAGAATCAAATTCATTACCGGTCGAATATAGGGTCGTCCATAAACCAGCCAGTTACGTTCTTTTGGGAAAATATCTTCTTCTGTCATTGTAAAACGCATACAGGAAACCTGAATTTGATCTTCTCTGTCAGCACTATATCCCATGGCTTTTTTTACCAATTCCTCAAGTTTCATAAGTTCCGGCTCTGATCGATCCTGATATTCAACCTTTTCCGAGCCATCTGCTGCTTTGACCATTTCATAGATACCATCTACAACGGAAGCAACCGACAGGCGTTTTATTTCACCAAAGGGTTTTGATACCCGCTTTTCGTAGCGACTGATTTCATAATTGACAATTTTATCTGATTTTTGGGTCAGGCTGGTCAGGTTTTGATCTTGATTTTCAGAACCTGATTCGACTTCAACATTGCCTGGGGCTTCTTCTCTTTCTTTTTTTGAGGACTCAGCTTTGTGTTGTTCACTTCTAACCGCACTGGCATCAGGGTCATATTTTTCTTCACGCAAATCCACCTGGTTAAAATCAATATCAGCACTGACACGAACAATCGCTTTTCCTTCACCAACAATTCGTTCAAGCATGGATTGAATTTGTGTATGAAAGCGTTGTTCAATCTTTCGTTGATATTCTGTCTGCATTTTGGCCATGGCTTCTTCTTCATCAGACTCATTCTTATAGAGAATGGTTCCGCTGGTATCCACAACCGTAATTTGATTCGCTTCCAGGCCTTCCACAGAGCTGGCCACCAGATGGACGACGCCGGCTACCTTATCTTTAGGCAGTGATGATCGTAATTTTAATAAAACAGAGGCAGAGGGGGGCTTGGCATCTTCGATAAACAAGGAATCTTCCGGCATAACCAGCATTACACGGGCATGATCAACTTCCTCAAACTGGCAAATCGTTCGCGCCAATTCCCCTTGAAGTGCACGTTGATAGTTTAGTTTTTGCACAAACTCAGTTGTACTGAAAGTTGTATTATCGAAGACTTCAAAACCAACGCTGTCACCTTTGGGCAAGCCATCACTGGCTAAAGCCAGCCGAAGTTCATAGACTCTTTCTACAGGGACTTTGACAATGGTTCCTTCAGCTTCAATTTTATAAGGAATGTTATCTTCTTTGAGTTTTGCAATAATGGCGGCAGCATCATCGCTGGATAAATTGGTGTACAATGTCTGGTAGTCAACTTGATTTGCCCAGTAAAACATGAGAACAAATCCGCTCAAAACCATGAACATTACACCAATAACCATCGCTTTACGTGCCGGACTCATGGACCGAAAAACTTCAATGAACTGTTTAATGAAGGTATTCACTTTAGATATCTGCTTTGCTTTGCGTTGATGAATAAAAATTATGGGATAAACACGAAAAGTCTATTCCCAATCCCAACAAGGATAATCGTCTCAAGTTAAAAACGCATTTAAAATGTCATCTGCATAATCTGTTTGTATGATTCCATCGTTTTAGAACGAAACTGGTTGAGAATGCGCAACGATAAATCTGCTTTGGATAATTCAAGCATGGTTTCATGGATACCTGTATTGCCTTGCATCATATTCTCAATGGCAATGTCGGCATCTTTTTGACGTTGATCTGTTCGATAGATAGCTTGCTTGATGAAATCCCTAAAATCAACTGTATTTTGCTTCAACGATACTTTTGATTCGGGAAAAATGGGAAATGCTCGATCTGTCTGAATTCCAATATCATTCATATGCACCTCTTTAAAAAAATTATTTACCAATTTCAAGCGCTTTAAGCGCCATCGCTTTAGCTGTTTTCATTGCTGTTACATTGGCCTCATAAGATCGTTTTGCAATCACCAGATTTGCCATCTCAAGCATGACATTAACGTTTGGCATAGATACAAAACCTTGTTTATCTGCATGTGGATGCCCAGGATTGTAGACTTTTCTGAAAGGTGTCATGTCTTTATCAATTTTATCAACATTCACACCAAAAAAAGTCTCTTGATCTTTATCTCGTATTTGACCGTCAAGAACCGACTGAAAATCTTCAACCGCTTTAGTTCTCAAATGAAGAAGTCTTCTGCGGTAAGGTTCCCCCGTTTCTGTTCGTGTCGTCTGTGCATTGGAAAGGTTGCTTGAAATTACATTCATTTGCAACCGGTTAACGGTTAACCCCGTTGTACTCATATTCATTGAATGAAACAGATCCATTTTTTAACCTCCTGAGCCTAAGATTGCTTTTGCTTTTGCAGATTTACGGATCAGTGCCTCTGCCGCCATGCGGTATTTTAAATTATTCTGGGCCAATTTGGACATTTCAACATCAAGATCAAGGGGGCTATGATCCCTTGATGACATAATGTATCCCATTTCATCAGAGGCTCCACCCAAGTGGCGTTCATTTGTGCGGGTTAGCAGTACTGATGAGCCCTCCATAGCATTTTTTAATGTATTTTTAAAATCAATCTCTCGTGCAGTATAACCAGGTGTGTCCATATTGGCAATGTTGCTGCTGATAAAAGCCTGTTGCTGTTTAGCAATATCCAGGGACTTTTCAATATATGAATATGTTTTTCCAAATATGGATTTAATGGGCATAGGTACTCCATCCTTCTTTTATATGAATAACATGCAAACAAATTTTTTGAGTTAACATACTCATCTCTTAATCTTTATGAATTTATGGAAGGAAACGTTTATGGCAGGAATCAATTAATATGAATTCCGCATACTATAAAAAAATTGTAGCCGAAAGAAAACATTAAATTTATCCAACGTATATATGTTAAATATAATTATTTCAAGTAAAAAATTCCAACAACCCTATTGAACGTATTGAATCAAATATCATAGTTCGCACTTCGGTATTCATTTAATTTATTTCGCAAAGTTCGAACGCTGATTCCCAGTATATCTGCCGCATGGGTTCGATTTCCTCCAGTCTGGTCGAGGGTATGAAAAATCATTCGGCGCTCCATTTCTCTGAGCGTTCCTCCCATAACTTGTCCGGGCATATGTTTTTCCGTTTGTATCTTATGGTTTTCTCCAATAAAAAGATTTTGTTGTTGGATCTGATGGCCATCGCTCAGGAGAACTGCACGTTCAATGACGTTTTCCAGCTCTCGAACATTTCCTGCCCAGTTCATAGATTTGAGAGCGTTTAACGCATCTTCCGAAATCCCTTTGACATTTCGCTCATCAATGGCATTATATTTTTCAATAAAAAATTTGGTTAAAACAGGAATATCATTTTTTCGTTCTCTCAGCGGAATAATTTTCAAAGGGATGACATTTAATCGATAGTAAAGGTCAGCCCGAAATTTTTTTTCCTTTATGCATGTCTCAATATCACGATTGGTTGTCGCAACAACTCGAACATCAATGGGTATTGGATGCTGCCCGCCAACACGATCAATTTCAGATTCCTGAAGAACCCTCAAGAGTTTTGCCTGGAGATACATGTTCATTTCGCTGATTTCATCCAAAAGAATTGTGCTCTCATTGGCTAACTCAAATTTACCTAATTTTCTTGAAATCGCTCCTGTAAATGCACCCTTTTCATGACCAAACAATTCGCTTTCCAGCAGGCCATCAGGCAGGGCTGCACAATTAATCGCAACCATTGTTTTCTGATTGCGAGGACTGTTGTTATGGACGTAACGAGCGAACAATTCTTTTCCTGTTCCACTTTCCCCCTGAAGAAGCACCGGTGCCTTGCTGTTTGCAATTCTTTTTGCGAGTGCTAATAAATCTTTTATGTGATTGTTTTCTGTCACAATCACATGTTTTGATGATATTTTTTGCGGTTGAGAGTCTTCTATTTTTGTGCTTGCAAGGGCTCTTGCTACCACTTTTTTTAAAATTGCTTCGGAAAGAGGTTTTAAAACAATGTCAAAAGCACCTGACTTCATTGTGTTAACAGCATTTTCTGGTGTGCAGGGGCCAGAAAATATCAGTACCGGTAAATCTGTCTTTTTTTGTCTGGCAGCCAGAAGAATCTGTTCGCCATCAATTTGTGTAGAATTATGTTCGGTGATAACAAGCTGATAGTCCTTTTGTTGAATATTTTCAATAGCCTTGTTTTCATCACTGGCGATGTCAATATCAAACCCTTGTGAATCCAACGTCTGTGTCATAAACAGACGATCTTTATATTGGGTTTCTACAAGTAATATCCGGCATTTATTCATAAGCTATCATGAGGCCTGTTGTTTAATTTGTGTAAAGGTTTCCAGTTTCCTGTTGACCTCAATTTCTTTCATCATCGCTTCAGCCATTTTGCTCCAGAATTGATCTTCAGCTTTTTTTATGCGTGTCAGAATTTTTTCTGCTTTATCTCTCACCTGTAAATGACTGTAACATTCAGCAAGGCGGAATTGAGCAGGGATATCATCCTGCCCTTTAGGAACGGATCTTAGTGCTTCTTCAAATGCAAGGGCAGCCTCTTTTTTGTTTCCTGTTTGAAAGTACACTTCCCCCAATTCATAATAAACATCAAATATTCGTTCAAGAGGAACGTCTTTATATTGTGAAAACAGGTCCACATTTTCTTTTAATGTTTTAACAGAACGATCATAACGCTGGGTCATCCGAAAAGCACGAGCTAATCTAAGATAATCATCCAGCAATTCAGGATATTTTTGCCCATGAACGGCTTTATCAAGAGGGGCAATGGCACGTATAAAATTTTTCTGTTCATAGTAGGTTCGGCCCATACGTGAATAGGCAATATTAATGCGCTGATCAGTTGGATAATTTTTAATAAAATGATTGAAATGCTCTAAAGATTCATGGATCTCTTTCAAATTATATAACGATTCCCCCATACCAAAAAATAAATCTGCGGGATGGTCTTTTTTTATAAAACGTTCTGACGCCTGGACATACATTCGATGGGCTCTTCGGTATAAATTTAAAGCAAGATAAGCATTTCCAAGCTCTATCATATATGTACCGGTGAAGTCCTTCAAAACAATGAATCTGAGATATTGATTAAAATCATCAACAATTTTATGATAGTTTTTTTGTTCATGGGATTGATGGGTCATGGATTCAAGAGCGGTTCTCAATGTCACCTGTGCATCAGGTTTAAGTGTTGTTGAGGGATAATTTTTCAACAGGCGGATAATGGTTTGAACGGCTTCCTCGTATTGTCCATTTTTTTCTTTTTGGATGGCAACTTTAAGCAGTGCCAATTGAGCCAGGGGACTTTTTTGATGGTTTTGGATAATGTCGTCATATACTTCAGCAGGCAAACGATTAAACTTGACCTCATGGATGATACGGTTCGCATATCGGTCTTGTGCTGTGATCTTTGCATAGTCAACCAATCGAATGGCACTGATCAATGCACCATCGGAGTTGGGATATGCATTATAAACTCTGTTATATATATGAACAGCCTTATTAATGGCACCATCTTCCCAGTAAAGATCAGCAATTCGTGTCAGAACCAGGTGGTTGGATTCCATGTCGGGAAAATAATTGATCGCACGAGAGAGTGTATCCCTTGCCTTTCGAAATTGGCCCATTTCATAATAATTGTATCCAATATACAGTAAAATATCCGGGTACTCATATATGATGTCAGGGTCTTTTTCCTGTATTGCATCCAAAACTTTCGTGGAATGAGAAAAAGCTTTTTGCTGAAAAAGCGCTTTAGCCATTTCAACCCTGGCTTTAACCGCTTGCAAGCTTGCAGGATGTTTTTCAATTAATCGGTTGAATATTTCGATACTGAGCTCTGTTTTTCCAATCAGGCCATATGCAATGCCATAACTCAGCAAGACATCCGGACGGATATCAATTTTACTGCGATCCGCCAGTTTATAATATAACAGAGAATCATAGTATTTTCCCAGTTGAAAATATATGTTACCAATTTCAAGTTGTACATGAGGTATATAATATGATTCAGGACAGGCTTCAATTGAATCGCGGTACCGAAGGACAATTTGTTCGAAATCTACCGGCAGCGTTTGTCTGAGAAAATGATCCATGCTTAAAGCCAGAATAAAGTGGGCACGTTCTACATGAGGACTTTCCGGGAAGTCTGCAATTAATTTTTTTAAAATATCATTTGTTTCATCCCATTTTCGTACACGAAAACGGGCAATGGCGCCCTGAAGCAATTGTGTATCTTCAGTATCAGTCAACGATTCCTTGTCTGGATTTAACAGCTTGTAAACAAAACCTTTTTTTTTTGCGATCAGTTCTCTGACTTTTTGACGCCAGGGTTTCATCTTGTCCATACAGATGGTTATTCAAGACAGAC
>PEAL01000149.1 GCA_002753725.1 Deltaproteobacteria bacterium | reverse complement strand
TCATACATAACCAAAGTTAATATAAAAAAAAGCTAAATCAAATGCTTTCAGGTGATTATAGAGTTTTTTGGAAAAGCAGCAAGTTTTTCTGAATGCTCGTCTAATTCTGTGTCTCATTCTACAATTATTTCCTTCAATTCCCACTGTATTAGCCTTGCCAATAATATGATTATCAGACTTAAAGGCTTTTACAAAACTTGCCCAATCATCAGTGTAAACTATACCAAAAATTATTCCCAACTCATTAATTTTTTTACGTAAAGCTTTTGCTGTCCTATAATTACGTTTACCCCAAACCCAAGCAACTATCTCTCTATGATAGGCATATATTAACCATACTTTATTCTTTTTATTGCCAACATAAGTCCAGAATTCATCAACTTCTAATTCGTTATAGTGTGACTTTTGAGGGTTTATTATTATGTTTGAATTTACTAAAACAGACAGCACTTTATTAATACTAACTTTTTCAATTTCAGCTATATCGCGAATACCAATTCCTCTAACGAGCATTAATAAAATTTTGTCTGCAAGTTCTGAATGACAACCCATGTAAGTCAAAGCATGGTTGCCAATAAATTGCCTTCCACAATCATTACAACAGTAATTTTGCTTTTTATTTTTTTTCTTACCATTTTTTTTATTATTAACCCCTGAACAAGTTGGACATTTGAGTGTGGTTTCAATTTTCATATTCTCAAAATACACAATTTTACTTTAACTTACAAGTTATCCCTTTTTGGTATTGTTTATCAACTAACATTGCATTAACTTTTAATCTTGTTTGTCTATAGCTTGATCTAATTACTACCCAAGAAACAATAAAAAAAACTACCTATAAAATACATAACCATTCTAAATCAAATCAAAATATAGATCATAAAATAATTACCCACAAAAATGATAATAAAAAAACTAGAGATAAAATTATTGATTTGATTATGCGAAATCCCTCAATAACTTGAAAAATATTGTCTGAAAAAATTGGCATATCAACTAATGGAATCAAATATCATTTGGATAAATTAAAAAAAGAAGGAAAAATAAAACACTTTGGTGCTTCAAAAAATGGGTATTGGAAAACAATATAACCTGTCAATACAACTGAAAAAATTAACTTTTTTGCTGTTCGATTTGATCTTAATATCTGGACAGTCCTAGAAAATCTGTTGATTTTACATTCCTCAAACCGAGCTGATTAACAGAGGGTTAATTTGGCTGGCCGTTCCGTGACATCAAAAGCCGGCCATTCCTCAAACGGCTCAGCTGAATATAATAAGCTGAGATTTGATAGGTTCCGTGACATCAAAAGCCGGCCATTCCTCAAACATTATTACACTAATGATGATTTGTTTTTGAACGGTTCCGTGACATCAAAAGCCGGCCATTCCTCAAACCAAAAGGAGTGTATAACAAAAAAAGTTTAGTTTATGTTCCGTGACATCAAAAGCCGGCCATTCCTCAAACGGTTATGTGGCTGATCCAGATGATACTGATGCGTTCCGTGACATCAAAAGCCGGCCATTCCTCAAACGTGGTAATAAGAGGAGGGAAGTTCCCTTTTAGTTCCGTGACATCAAAAGCCGGCCATTCCTCAAACATCAAACCCAAAATTAAGTTACAAATTTTAGAAGCAATTTAATCATTTGAAATTCATCAATATCATAAATACTCAATCGTGAATATTTGAAATTTTGAATTTTTATTTTTGCATTTTGAAACATGGGTTAACCTTCTAATATTTATAACAATAGGCTATTTTTTGCAATTTTTTGAGCCTGACATGTAATTTCAGGTACTTACACCGCTGATTTCGGAAAAGTATTTTTTTACTGGGTTTGCGACGATACAAACTCGTGCCAAAACAATTTTGTATCATGCTCCCTCTTGTTTTTTAATGACCGACTGAGTAATTTAAACATTTTTATAAAAAATAGTCAACAAACAAATGTAACAAATCAACAATAATATTTCATTTATTTTTTAATATATTACTGAATGTTTATAGTCATCTTTATCGCTATTAAATTACATATTATAAAAAATTGAGTGTAAGAATTTATGATTTATTGTGTCTATTTAATTAAAATGACACAAAGAATAAAATGGATTCCAATATTCCAGAATTTCGATGAAAATTGAGTCAAAATCTAAAATTTATTCTTGCCAATTATGGAAGAATTGTATAATTAAAATTTGGTGGGTGTGACGTCCAAATCTAAAGATTTGGACTCCAGTCGTTCAAAAAACAATCGAAAAAAAATGGTCGAAACGATGATCCATTCCAAAACATTTAACAGAGTTCGGAGATTCTGTTCATGACCCACTTTGCTTATCCAAATGTTAAACGAACTGTTTTTATTGGGTGTGGAAGATTTACATCACAGGAAAGTTTGCCGGGTGAGGAATATATACTGATTGAAAAACTCAACACCGGCAATATAGCTGAAATTTTGGATACAGCCGTTACATTGTCTCCAGGTGCATCATCTTCAGGTCTTAAAATCTATTTTAAAAAAGATACGCCTGTTGAAACATATGTGGGTGATTCGCAAAATTTAGCATATTTATTAGCCCTGATTCATTGCGGACGCGAGTTAAAGCTCAATAATCACAGAGATATCTGGTGCACTGGAAGTATCGAGCAAAGTATGCGGCTAAAACAGGTTGATATGTCAGGTTTTGAAATCAAACTTAAAGCTTTTCTGTCACCCAAAAATTTGGATAAACTTTTTATTGTTCCGGCTGCAAATATCCAGGCATTTAAAAATATGTGTCATAAACAAAAGGCCAGAATTCTATTACTCAAAGAACTAAAGCAACCCCAAACTTTACAAGAAAATCTATCGCAAAAAAAAATACTGGCTGTTCATGCAACAGAGCTTGAACAGCTCGTAAACTGGCTTTTTCATTATCCACCATCAAACAAAGGTTTTCATTACTTGAAAATAATTTGGGGCATTTTAGGAATCGCTTTATTATACTTGTTTTTTGGGAGTTATCATTATTTGACAAAGCCAGATCAGATTACATCTGTTGAAACCAGACAAATCTGCTTTTATGATTTTCCAATTGATTGTGTAAACAAATTTTATGATTCAGCAGTGTCAATGCTATTATTTGAAAATTTATTACCGATTCAAAAAAATGAATTCGGAAAACAATGCCGTTGTTATTCTCTAACATCGACGGAATCACTTGCTGAAATCAATAAAAACTTGTATCAGTATCTGGAGGTAAATCCACCCAATACATACTACACAATATACAATGATAATAAGCAATTAAACGTTTATTTTGATTCAGGATTTGATCACTAAATGAGGCGTATATGAGCACCAACAAACAGCTATGCATTATCTGCTTTTTACTTTTTTCTTGCTTGTTACAATTGACAGTTGAGCTTTCATTCGCGCAAACCAGAATTGTTGTTATTCCTTTTTATAAGGAAAACAATAAACCCCAGACAGGCATTATCAACCATCATTATCGACGTATATCTGGTCTAATCAATAATCAATTGGTCAGCCAGCAATTTGAGGTGATGAATCCATTTGCAATTGAATGGAAAGAAAATGAATTTAATGAATTACTCAAACAATCTCATAAAGATTCTTCATTTTTTTGTAAAGAAATGTGCCGAAAATATTCATCAGATATTGCTTACATTTTGTGGATGACAATGCAAGAATCCACTACGCCTGATAATTTTTGTAAAGTCAATGTTATTCTTGAAGGCCAGGGATATGACAGTGCATCAAGAGATGTCGGTGTGTATATTGCAGAAACCCTTCAAACAATTCATCCGGATTGCGCTTTGGCAACTCTTGAAGCAGAAAAGAAAATTGCCCGGCTAACAGGAGAACAACTGGCTAAAATGCTTCAAATGAACAATCTTTAAATCAGTGTAAACGCTTGTCATCAGTGATTGCTGACCATGTCTCTACAACAATTCTTGAATATCAACATTTCGTAAATTTCAAACTGGTGGCTCGCAAAAATCTTGACGCCATTGAGAATGAGATTCTTATTACCAACGGAAGTATGACCGGTAATATATTGGATTATATATCTGGGGCAGATATCTTAATTACGGGTACCTGGCGAAGTGGCAAAAAATACACATATCTGACCATAAAAGCTTTTGACATTAAGAAAAAAGGGACGTTTGAACTGGTTTCAAAACAAACCCAGATAGAACAACACACACTCTCTGAATATTTCCCAGATTGCTTTGAAAGCACCTCTGACAAACAGGCTAAAAAAGCCCAAGCACCTGAACATCAATCTGTCGTCCTGGTCAACAAGAATTCACATGCCATAAAAATCAAAGTCAAAGGAAATTCACCACCCAATTGTAGCCTTACATGCAGAATGCAAAAAGCCATAAAAAACAATCGAAAAATGGCAGTGGATTTCCTGCTAAAAACGTTAAATATCAATCAAATTAACAGTGAAAAACTTAAACTTGATCATATAGAATACCATCACGATCAGAGCGCAACAACAATTTATACCTATAACTACTAAATTTAATTTACAAAGGAGGTTTTTATGAAAAAATCAGTGATTATTGTCAGTTTTTTCCTGGTAATGATGATGTCTTTTGGGTGTGTAATCATACATCCTGTGTGGATAAAAAGGCCAATCCCGCCTGAGTCTGCTTATGATGAAATGCCGATGCCGCCAATGATACCAGATCATATGTTAACACCAGTTGAAGAATTGGTGAACACATCGACCATTATCAATAAATATGTCAAAAAAGCGGTTGTGGCAGGTCGAAAAATTGGTGTTATGGATTTTACAACACCAGACCAGTTAAAAGGTACTGGCCATCTGGTGGCGGACACATTGTCGATCCATTTATTCAAAAATGGTCTTGAAGTGATTGAACGCCAAAATATTTCTAAAATTATTGATGAACAGGATATGCGTGCAGAGAGCAGACAGGATTTATCAGAGGAAGAAGTGGCTAAAAAAATAGGAAAAATTACAGGATCAGATTATATCATCTTTGGTGCGGTCACCCAATTTCATTTTGAAAATGCATCTTTGCCAATTCCCTACACGATCCATCCGGATCTGTTGCAAAAATATCTTAAACAACTTGCTGAATATGAAAAAAAGGTAAAAACGTTTCTGGAGAAACAACAGAAAAAAGTGAAGAATTATTATCAGTACGTTGAAAATGACCTTTTCAGTCAGATGTCCATAAATGATATGAACAGAGGGCTTCATTATAATATAGATGTAACGCAACAATCTTCGTGTATTGGATCGATGCTTTTTCCTGCACGAGCCTATCGATGGAAACAATACAAAAGCGGACAAAATATTCGTTGGGATTACCCTTATCTGTTTAATAAACCTGTACTGCCATTTGTTGGTGTGTCTCAAAAATGGGTAGAAAATCGAGAAAAAATGCTGCAACATGAAATTGACGCATGGAAGCTATCCTTTCAGAGCTTGCTTGAATCGAATGATCGACAGGTATCGCAGCAGGAATATGAAAAAGCCTTGCCACTGGTTTCTATGGGAGAAGAAAATGCTTATAAAGCATATATTCAAAAAAGTGTAAAATCTGAATATATTCAAAAAGTAAAGACTTTTTGTAAGGACGTTGTTGATCGGTTAAAAAAATATGATGAACTATCATATCAATTAAGAGCCTGTAGATTGGCTCCTGTCCCAAAATTGGAGAGTCAATTTGATTTTCCTGCTCCTGCTACTCGATTTATTTCCATTGCGAATCTGGGATTTACCTTAAAAATTGTTGATATCAATACAGGTGATATTATCTGGATTGGTCAAACATCAAAGCGGGATGTGAGTGTTCAAAAAGGTTTAAATGAAATGGCAAGTACTGTTGTGAGGGATATTATTTCGATTCAATGATGAGGATCATGATAATGAACAGGGCGAACATAAGGTTCGCCCTGGTTCGCCCCTACATTCGCATTCGAACATAGATCGATTGCGGTAATGATCAAGACTAAAAAGTAGTTTTAACTCAATTTGCATAAATCCTCTTCCGAATCTTCAGAATTATTTTCCGGAAAAAATCCAATTAAATCATCGACAATTGCTTTGATAAACGTTTTTAAAGATTCACCATCCTTAGGCTCCTGCCATTCATACCATTGTTGAAAAAATAGTGTTCTGGCATTTTTTGTTAAATAACAGCCATTATTGCCTCTGCTGATAAAATCGTCAGTTTTAAGAACAGAATCAATTAAGTATAATACAAATCTATCAAGAGAAGGTCTTAAAGGTTCCATGATATCCATTACCAGATTTTCTCGATTGGTATGAATGGCATGCAGAAAACTGACCGATGGATCAAGACCTTTATCCTGAATGACTTTGAGCACCATGCTTCCTGCAATGATATATGTGTATGACAGAAGAGCGTTAACCGGATCTTTGGGAGGCCTTCTATTTCGACCTTTAAATTGCCATTGTTCAGGAATATATTTACTCAATGCCTGGAAATAAAGCGATGCAGCTACACCTTCATGCCCCATTAATTCGTTGGGTACGTTTACTTTATTCAAACACATCCGGCGATCCTTGATTAAATCACATATCGCTCGTATTCTTTCATCAGAACTTAAATCCCGCAACAGGCACTCCTGACCTTCCAGTTTTTCTTCAAGAAGCCACCGTGCAATGGTTATGTTTAGTTTAGAATCCTGGAATGCCATATGTTGTGATATTCGATTGGTTACATATCGGGAAATACCTCCGGTAAAGTATGCCGGACATTTTCCATATTTTTGAGGAATCAGTAATGCAGGGATATTTCTTTCCGCCAACCGATGCCAGACATCACAAGAGACCAATGGCTTACCAATCGCAATGACTTTTTCAATCATGGCAAGCGGTATTCTTTCAAACTTGTCCATTGCGGTCAGCTCTACTCGAATGGTATCATCTTCGAGCGTTACTTTCATATCTCTGCGATTAAGGATTAAAGTAATATCAGACATAATATTTCCTCCTTTTTTGTAATTTATGATGATTAATGAAAATACTTTTTAATTGTTTCAGCGATTTTAATGTTCAGTTTATTTCTGAGTTTTCCTGTTTTTTTCATGGTTTTATTGGATTGTCTGGTGGTAAAGGTAAGTGTTGTTCCCTGGGCAATTGGATTGGTTCCATTTGTCCAGATTGACGTTGGTTCGATGATAGGATATGCCCGTAAATCATCTTCGGAAAATTTCATGAACATGCCAATATGATCCATTAATTCATTGATATCGTTTTCTGTCCCTCTGGTAAAAAAGACAGACTTCTGTGCAGCAATGCCTTTCTTTTTCAATCTGCGATGAACCTTTTGTAAACGTTTGGGATTGGCAATATCATAAGCAATCATGTACCAGCCTCTTCGGTTCATCGTTCACCTCCAAATCTGAGTTTGCAGTTAATGAGATTTCGTGCAATGCCTCGAGTCAACACTTTCCGATTTTGTTCCAGCCACACCATTAACAATCGATCTGTTTTTTGATCCAAAGGATCATTGATTTGTAGAAATAGTTCTTCTGCCTGCCCTTGCGTCAATCGGCATTCATGAACTGATTTTTGACCATCGATTCTCCATAATTTCAATATTTTAAATACTTTTTTTCTAATTTTATCATTACTGATATCATAGGCCACTACTATGGGACGATGACTTGACATGATTTTACCTCCAGTGTTTTTTTTGTGTATATTGGGGAAGGCGTCTTCCAAGAAAGCGTACTTTTGGGCCACAGCTTACCACCTGTGTTTTTTCTGTATTCAATGCCAGCCCCATTCGATTTAATAGTTGTTCAACATACTGGTAGGCGTTTTCTGCAGATTGTCTGGATTGCGCAAAAACAAGAAAGTCATCGGCAAATCGGACAAAGGGTAAATTTCGTCTTGCCATTTCCTGATCCCATTTTGTTAAATAAACATTGCAAAGAAAAGGTGAAATAACAGCGCCAGATGGAATCCCCTTTGAACTGGCAAGAAAACCTCTTTTTACAGTACCGGCATCCAGCCATCGTTGAATTAATTGTGATGCCCCCCGATCCTTGATTAACGATTTTACTGCTTTGATTAATGGTCTGTGTGGAATGGTATCAAAGTAACTTTTAATATCAGCATCAATTACCCATTTCATACCACAACCAATGTATTCTCTCACTCTGGATAATGCCATATCAATGCTTCGACCGGGCCGATACCCAAAACTGTCCTGATGAAAATAAGATTCTCCAATAGGCGCAAGAACTGTCAATAAAGCACGTTGCGCTAATTTGTCCCTCAATGTATATGCCGAAATAATACGGCTTTTGCCATCTCCCTTATTCACAGGAAAGAAACGAACCGGATCAGGTCGATAAACCCCCGTTCTAATATCATGACTTAATTGTGTTATATGATAAACTAAGTTTTTTTCCATCTCCCATCGAGAAACACCAGGCTGCCAGACAGCCTTATCCGTTGAAAGCTTTTTCCATGAAAGATTCATAACTTTTGCTGATGATGCTTTTTCTAATAGTGACATGATTGAACCTCCTTCCATTATTGATAAAGAAACGTTATTGTTTGTTGATGAATTGCTAACCATCGATTTCTGATTGTTGAAATCGTTTCCGAAAAAAAATGATTGGTTTCAGATACTTTATCAATGGCAAGTAGAATATGATCCGATAATAGTAAATCATTGGCTTCGGATATCATGGAACGTCCAGTATCCAGTGTCAGTTCGTCTTCAATGGTATACGTATAAGAACTTGCTAATTTTTCCTTTTCATTAACCTTTTGTACGACCCTTTGATAATGGTGATGAAGTTTTGTTTTTAAATCATGATATGAACTTAATGCTGACTCGGTTGTTGTTGCCAATGTGTCAGTCTCTCTCATGACCGCTTTATTGATTGTCCATCGCTTTTTTATTTTTAATGCATCAAGCTGATCCTGATAATCTGACAGTTGTTGATAAAAAGTTTTTTCAGCATGCATAAATTGTTTTCGAATATTTTTATTGATTGCATCATGGTTCATTTTATACTCCTTGTTTTAGTTGTTTTTTTATTGTTTTCAGTTTTCTATTGTGACTGTGTAACCACATATCAATTTCTGTTTCATGTTTTTTTCTGCGGTTGGTTTCAAATAAAACACCCACAGCAAAAAGTATTGAAATAACGATTAATACGATGATGATATTCATACAAACCTCCTTAAAATGCTTTGGGGACATAATATTCGTTAGATAAAAAGCCATGCGTTGATTGATTCATTAACGCTCTTTGTTGATTAAGACTGCTTGACTGATAACCCTTTTGTATTTTTTGACTTGAACAACCGAATTTTTTCGATGGATGATTGTATTGGCCCATAGTCATATTAAAGGGTGCTTTTTGATTTTTTTTCATCATTGAAAACCTCCTGTGTTTTTGGATTTATATAAATTTAATTTTCCATCCCTGCATATCGATATTCAGCCATATGGCTTGCTGCCTGTATGAATCCACTATGAATGAAAGCAGCCGGAAAAGCTCTTCACCATTGGCCTTGTCTGGGCAGTGAAAAAAGGTATCATCCAGACTCAGGTATATAAAGCGTCGAACTTCATCAAGCGCACAAATCTTTGCTGCTTTGGCTTTAATGGGATCATGTTTTAAGCTGATTTGTATACCAATGCGTTGTGTGCCAACGGCCAAAATAAAATCAATTTTATAGTTATGATCCAGATTGGCACTGCTTTTGATTTTAACACCTGCCAGTTTCAGAGACTGGATGATATTTTGTTCAACTTTTTTTCCAAATGGAAGCTGATGATTCTGAATTTTTTTAGGCATCATAAACTCCTTGTTTTTATTGAATTGTTTTTGAATGAATTGATTTTTTAAAGAAAAATATTGAAAACAATAGATATGGCAAAAAAAAGAATGACTTCTTTTTTCGGATCATACTTTGCGAGATAGTCTTTTGTATCTGCTTCATTGTTCGTGAAAACATCCCATGCTTTAAAAATAAAGATATCATCTTTATCTGGTTCAAATTCATCTGATGCGCTATTGTCATTAGAATGGTTTTCAAATGTGTTCATCATGATCTCCTATAGTCGTTCAGGCGACATCATGTGCCGCCTGATGTTTCGTTGATATTTTGTGATCAGAAGCTTATAGGCTCAATTACTCGTGCCTGGAGCCCTTTTTTAGAAATAACAGGTACAAATGAAACTTCCTGAGAGGGATAGATTGGATTATACTTGCACCATTTGGAGATAAAAAAGATATCCCTTCTGTTTCTTCGAATGAAACCAAAGCCCGTTTTTGGATTATACTTTTCAATGACACCATTTGTTCGGAAAGAACGATGAACCACTAAGGCAAACTGATTTTCTGAAATCAGGTCGTATTGATGTTTCATGCCTTGATGAAGTTTTTTCCACTTTTGAGGATGAGTATCACTGGCAGATGCATATTTTGAAAATGTGGGCACAACTTCGAGATTTCGATTATTGATCGGTATCCACAGCATCTGATTGGTATGATCTGTGTTTACTGGAAAGCGACAATTGATCAATACCATCCTGGTTTCAGGATCTCTGAAAATCAAGCCAATATGTCGTTTTTCCTCATTCAACTGAAAAAGCGCCTGAACCAGTTGATCACTTTTGGGATTCAAGCCATATGCATGGGTATAAGTTCCCAGATTTTTTTTGATCATATTCATATTTACACTCATAATATTCCTCCTTTATTATTTAAGGTATCAGTTACATGTATGGCCTCAATGCCTCTATCCTTAAAAGCAACTTCAAACATGACATGCTGACCTTTACAGGGATTCAGACCTGGTGATATATTTCGGAAGTGAAAAAAAATATCTCGGTGTGTTGTGGTTATAAAGCCATAAGAACCCTTAACTGCGGATATATACCCCTCACCAATTTCTCTAATTTGTGAACATCTGGCACAAACATATTGTTTATTGCCCAATGCACTTTCGCCAAAATGTATCATTACTGGCTTTAAAGCTGATTCTTTATGATATTGACATGTTAATTTCATTTAAACCTCCTTTATGAAAGATATAGGCGGCAAGGCCGCCATGTGAGATTATTATTCAATGACATCCATATCTTTAAACATTCCCCCTAATCGGGATTGATGTTTATGTATCCATTTATTTTTGATATCAGCGGTCAAGGCTTGAAAACATTCATGAGCCAG
Organism: Deltaproteobacteria bacterium; assembly: GCA_002753725.1. Lineage (GTDB taxonomy): Bacteria > Desulfobacterota > Desulfobacteria > Desulfobacterales > Magnetomoraceae > Magnetomorum. The sequence goes on along the minus strand of PEAL01000149.1, from coordinate 650 downwards.
ATGTGCTTTTTCAAGGGATTTTCTCAGGTTGTTGTGGTCACGAAGGATCAGAGATTCTTCAAACAGTTTTTTGGCATGGCGTGCAGCCGGAAGATCGTTGTTTTGTTTGATATAAGTATTATAATCACGTTCCTGTTGTTTTATAGTTTGAACAAGACGATCAATATGTTTCAAAAGGACATGTTTGTTTTCCTGGTATTTTTTTTGAACCATAAGTACTTGTTTTGCCATTTTATCGAGCTTGCGCATTTCATCGACAATAATGTCATGAATTTTTTTTGATGAAACAGCATTAAATGTTTCCCTGTAGATTTCACGCTTTTCCTGGAAAAGTTTTTCAATTTGAGAGTGGTATTCATAGGCTCCCTGAGCATCACCAAAATGGCGTTCTTCAATGACATAAGTTTCAATTTTCATGATTAAATCCTCCTTGTTTGTTGGTTAATTTTGTTGATTCATAATGATTGACGAAGTCTTTATTAGAATGGTCGATGGCAAGAAGAAAAAAGGACAAAAAAAATTTAAAATTTATTTTGTGCTAAGGAATGCTCGAAAAATAAGTTCCCCATTTTAATTTCGGAGACACGATCCTTAATTCGATGAATAGTGGAGTCCTAAAGCTTTAGCTTTGGGAGTTCCTTAGATTTTCA
>PEAL01000148.1 GCA_002753725.1 Deltaproteobacteria bacterium | reverse complement strand
TTCAAAAAGTCAAAGGTATTGGATCAAAAAAATTTGATAAAATTAAAGGTTTAATTACTTTGACTGCAAATCAATAACGCTTGTAACCGTAACATTAAGGTCAACCCTGCTTTTTTTATTATCGTTTGACTATCCATTATTCTTTGAAAAACGATTTCGTTATGATAATAATTTAAGAATGAATGTTGTCATTCTTGAATAGGATTCTCTCCAGCTTTACAAATGTCACTAAGGAATGCTCGAAAAATAAGTTCCTCATTTTGGATGGAGTCCTAAAGCTTTAGCTTTGGGACTCACAGAAAAGTTATTTAATGTAATGCGTAATGCGGGGTCGGTTCGGCGCTGATTAAGTTCAATCCTGGATAGATGCCTGTCAGTAAAGGATATTATGGAAGCAATTGATCACGCAATGACATCTGCTATCAATGATGGCATTTTTCCTGGCGCATCGCTCCATATCTCTTATCAATATCAAACTGTATACGCCAAAAATTTTGGTGTGACACGTATGGTCGATGGTAAAAATATTAGTGATTCGACAATTTTTGACCTTGCATCCTTAACCAAACCGCTGGCAACAACACTTGCGATTATGCACATGGTTCAAACAGGAACCCTATCTCTTGATCAAAGCCTCCCAGAAATTTTTTTAGAGGCTCGCCAAAAAGATAAAGCATTGATAACAGTGCATCATCTTTTGTGCCACAATTCAGGCTTGCCTGACCATCGCCCTTATTACGAAATCCTTAAACATGAATTACCCAATCAAAGAGCCGATCTTTTATTAAAAAACATTCTTAACGAACCTCTTGTTTACCCCATTGGACAAAAAACCATATACAGCGATTTGGGATTTATGCTGTTAGATGCTGCTATTCAAAGGGTCTCTGGATACCGATTAGATGAGTATCTCCAAAAAAATGTATATCAGCCCTTTGGCTTAAAGGAGCTTTTTTTTATCGACCTGTTCAAAAAGCATGATTTCAAAACAGAAAATTTTGCAGCCACTGAAGTATGTCCCTGGAGAAAAAAAATGCTTATCGCAGAGGTTCATGATGATAATGCTTACGTTGTCGGTGGTATTTGTGGACATGCTGGATTGTTTGGAAGTATTCAAAATGTTTATCAACTGCTGGATCATTTATTGGGGATTTATCAAGATCATCCGAAAAAAAAAGAGTTAAAAAAAATATTGACCACCCAATGGGTTCAAAAATTTTTTCGTATCCCTGAACATGCACAACGCCCTCTGGGGTTTGATGTTCCAACACTTCCTGAATCCAGCAGTGGCCATTTTTTCTCGCCAAACAGTGTTGGGCATTTAGGATTTACAGGAACATCTTTTTGGATGGATCTGGAACGATCCATCATTGTTATTTTATTGACTAACCGAGTACACCCGCATCGAAACAATATCAAAATCAGAAAATTCAGACCCATCATTCATGATATCGTTATGCAATCGATTCTTTAAATATTTTTCGAGTATTCCTTATCAAATCAAAAATAAACAAATCCCTTGTAAAAGGTGAATATTTTTGATAGTCTTCCAATCATTTACTATTGATCAACACATGTAAAATTGATCAAAAAACGTGTCACAAAGACAAAATCTGGGTGGCATCGTCGTCAGGCATTGACATTCAAGAGGAGCAAAAGCTATGATTTTAGATAGAATCCTTGGAGCTTTTTCAAGTGATTTAGCGATTGATCTGGGCACCGCCAATACACTGGTTTACGTTAAAGGCAAAGGCATTGTTCTTGAAGAACCATCAGTTGTAGCGGTTCGAACAGACGATCGCTATAAAAATAGCGTATTGGCGGTGGGCATTGAGGCTAAAAAAATGTTAGGACGCACACCAGGAAATATCGTTGCCATTCGCCCCATGCGTGATGGCGTTATTGCAGATTTTGAAGTTACTGAAGCCATGCTCAGGCATTTTATTCAAAAAGCCCATAACCGTCGTAAATTTATTCGTCCCCGGATTATTGTTGCTGTTCCATCAGGGATTACGCAAGTTGAAAATCGAGCTGTTCGTGAATCTGCTGAATCGGCAGGGGCAAGGGAAGTTTTTTTAATTGAAGAACCTATGGCGGCTGCAATCGGTGCAGGGCTGCCGGTCACAGAACCTACATGTAATATGGTTGTTGATATTGGCGGTGGAACAACAGAAGTTGCGGTGATATCATTGGCAGGTATTGTCTATAGCCGGTCCATGCGTGTAGCAGGTGATTTGATGGATGCGTCCATCATTCAATACATCAAACGAAAATACAATTTATTGATTGGTGAACGAACAGCAGAAATAATCAAAACAACCATTGGAAATGCTTATCCAGATCCTGATAATCTTGAAACCATTGAAGTCAAAGGTAGGGATCTGGTATCCGGTATTCCGAAGATTTTGGCCATTGATTCTGAAGAAGTCCGAGAAGCCATTACGGAACAGATCGACGCCATTGTGGAATGTGTCAAAATTGCTTTGGAGCAAACCCCGCCAGAGTTGGCAGCTGACATTGTCGATCGAGGGATTGTTCTGACAGGTGGAGGCGCATTGTTGAAAAATCTTGACCGCTTACTTCGTGAACAAAGCGGTTTGCCCATTACAGTGACAGATGATCCTTTAACAACAGTGGCACTGGGGTCTGGTAGAGCATTGGATAACATTGATATGCTTCGCCAGGTGATGATTCAGCCTTAATTAATCTATTAGCGATATCGAGCAACGCCGGCTATGTTTTCAAAAAGAATGGTGACGATTGTTGGGGTTTTAATTTTGATTGTTTTAACAATCATGTTATTGACCATAACTGCTCAGCATAGAAGTCACCCCAACATTCTGACACGTTTGGCAATAAACTGTGTTTCACCTTTTCAGGAACTGGTTTCTTCGTCTATTCGTACCTGTCAGCAAATATGGAAAAATTATTTTAGCCTGGTGGCTGTTGCGTATGAAAATGAGCGACTGAGAAGTGCACTCAATAAAGCGTATGAACTGAACAACCGGTGTCTGGAAACACAACGCTCCAATGAAAGACTTCGTGCTTTATTAGAATTCAAGGAAACCAATAAAGCGTTCCAACTTGTTGCAGCAGAGGTCATTGGCCGAGATCCATCCTACTGGGCAAAAACCATGATGATTGATAAAGGCGAAGCTGATGGTATTCAAAAAGGATTTCCAGTTGTTGTACATCGGGGAATTGTTGGTCAGATCATTGAAATGACCGGACATTTTTCAAAAGTTTTGCTGATCATCGACCAGAACAGTGCTGTTGATAGCCTTTTGCAAAGAACGCGTGTGCGTGGAATTATTAAAGGTGATTCTACCAGAAGTTTTTTCTTTGAATATGTTTTACGAAAGGGAAGTGTAAAGATTGGTGATATGGTGATCTCTTCAGGATTGGATGGTGTTTATCCCAAAGGATTACGGGTGGGAACGGTTTCCGAGATCCTACGATCCAATTCTGGAATTTTTCAAGAAATTAAAGTGACACCCTATGTGGACTTTGAAAAACTTGAAGAGGTCTTTGTTCTCTTTAAACCTCCTCATCCGGCAATTCAACAATGATTTATCTTTTCTATTTTGGCCTTGGTCTGTGTTTGATCATCATACAAACCACCATTATCCCGTTTATCTATTTTTTGGGTCGTTTTTATGACCTGATCATTCCTCTGGTACTATTTCTTTCTGCCCATCGACCAGTACAAAAAGGAATACCACTGATATTGATCATTGGTTTTATCATGGACTGTTTATCTGGTGGTGCATTTGGCCTGTATTGTATTTCCTATATGTGGTTGTATCTGGTCGTAGGCGGGATGACCACGTATGTACATGCCCACAGTGCAATTTTATTGATTTTTATGGTCGCTGTTGGAACAGTCATTGAAAATGTTTTTTTTATTGTCACTGCAGGAAGTGCTGCATCACTATTTTCAATGCATGCATTGCAGTCATTTATCAGTCAATCTATATGGGCTATGATTACCGGCGCTTTCATGCTGATTGCATTGGAAAGTATACAGAGCATATGGGATCGGTGGTCTGCAGAAAAAAGAAGCTAAATGCTTGCGCTAAAAAGATTGCAATCACAAAATGAGTAATAGTTATTTAAAAACCATCGACAATGATTATTATCGTCAGAGATTGAGCGGGCCACTGATTTTTATTCTTTTGGCATTTGCTATTCTTGGGACGCGTCTGTTTTATCTTCAAATCATTGAGGGTGAGAGTTATTACACAAAATCTGAAAATAATTGTATTCGATTGCAACGTATTCCCCCTGAAAGAGGGCTTATCTATGATCAGAATGGTGAACTTCTGGTAGATAATCGTCCTTCTTTTGATATTGAAATTGTTCCAAAAGATGCCAGACCATACGAAAATGTCCTTCCTGATTTATCCCGATATCTGAATGTTCCAAAAGCTGAATTGATTGCAAAGCTCAAAAAAGCCAGGGGATCGGCCGCATATCGACCGGTTATTTTAAAACGCGATGTTTCCCGAGACGTTCTGGCACAAATTGAAGTGAACCGATATGATCTTCCAGGGGTTCAAGTTCAAGTCATCCCCAGACGTCATTATGTCCAACGCACAGCTGTTCATCTGGTTGGATATTTAGGTGAAATTAGTGGGACAGAGTTAAGAAAAAAAGGATTGAAAGAATATCGCCAGGGTGATTATATTGGCAAATATGGCGTTGAAAAAGAGTTTGAAAACTATCTAAGAGGCAAACCCGGGGGGCGTCAGGTTGAAGTTGATGTCAACGGTCGTGTGTTAAAAGTCAATGTCACGGAAAAACCATCCCCAGGCCACAATGTTTATCTGACCATTGATGCCGAACTTCAAAAAAAAGCAGAATCTCTGCTTGAAGGACAAAGTGGCGCAATCGTAGCCATCGATCCCAACACTGGTATGATTCTATCCTTTGTCAGCAAACCCGATTACGACCCCAATATTTTTGTGGATGGTATGAGCCATGATCAATGGAACAAACTGGTCAATGATTATCAAAAACCATTGCATAATAAAGTTTTACAAGGAGAGTATCCACCGGGTTCTATTTATAAGATCGTGACAGCAATTGCTGGTCTGGAAGAAAAAATCGTTTCTTTAAATGAAAAAATTGAATGTATAGGGCACTATCGACTGGGAAACCGATCCTATCGCTGCTGGAAAAAATATGGGCATGGATGGATGAATATTGAGGATGCCATCGGGCAATCCTGCGATGTGTATTTTTATCAATTGGGTTTGCAATTAGGGGTGGATCGACTGGCAAAGTACGCAAAGGCCTGCGGTCTGGGGAAAAAAACAGGCAGTGGTCTTGAACTTGAAAGACCCGGACTGATTCCAACATCGAAATGGAAATTGCTTCAAACCGGTGAAGTCTGGCAAAAAGGGGAAACATTATCCATTGCCATCGGTCAGGGATATAACCTTGTCACTCCCATCCAGGCATTGTGTCTCATTGCAGCTGTTGCCAATGGCGGTATAATGTATCAGCCCCAGGTCATCAAAAGCATTCAAACCGTTACAGGGAAATCTCTTTTCGAAGCACAACAGAAGGCCAAGGGACGGCTTCCGGCCAGCCCAAAAACGCTTCAAATTTTGAAAAAAGGACTTTGGGAAGTTGTCAACAAGACAGGCGGCACAGCATATTGGCATGCAAGAGACAAAACGATAGAAATTAGTGGAAAAACAGGTACGGCACAGGTTATCAGTTTAAAAAATCAGGAAGAAAAAGAACCTCAGGATAAAAGCCGGTATGAAGATCATGCCTGGTTTGTTGCCTATGCCCCATCAATAGATAGTCGTATTGCTGTAGCCGTTCTCGTAGAACATGGTGGGCATGGATCATCAGCAGCCGCACCCATTGCAAAAGAAATTATAAAGGCGTATCTTGGCAGAGAAAAATAAAACCGGAATAATGTTTGATCGAAGGCTGATCCAATGCTTTGATTGGGGGCTGCTGTTTTTAACACTGCTCCTTCTGGGAATTGGACTGATTGCCCTGTGCAGTGCTATTTTTTCTGCAAACCTCGATATGACAGCAGCCAATACAGCCTTGATTATGAAACAACTCATCGCCATTGGCATTGGAATGGGATTCATGATCATTTTACTCTTTATTGATTATCGACACTTTGATCAATGGGCGTATGTGATCTATTTTTTAACATTGTTGTTGCTGGTCTTTGTTTTGTATCATGGTCGCGTTGTTGCAGGTTCCAGACGATGGATCGTATTGGGGCTGCTCAGATTTCAACCATCAGAAATTGCGAAACTTTCTGTAATCATTGTATTGTCTCATTATTATTCCAAAACCATCACCGATCAGGGGCTTTCCTTTAAAGATTTACTGATTCCTTTGATATTAACGGCTTTACCCTGTTTGTTTATATTGAAACAACCCGATTTGGGAACATCAGGACTTATTTTTTTGAATGCCAGTGTCATGACGTGGTTTGTTAAAGTCAAGAAGCACACGTTGATGGTCATTATTGGAATATTGTTGATATGTCTCCCCCTTGGCTGGTTTTCACTCAAAGACTATCAGCAGGCGCGCATTCAATCGTTTATGAATCCAAACAGTGACCCTTTAGGATCGGGGTATCATGTGATTCAATCAAAAATTGCCATTGGCTCAGGTCGCTTGCTGGGAAAAGGATTTTTGCAAGGGACACAAAATGATCTGGCCTTTTTACCTGAACAGCATACAGATTTTATTTTTTCAGTTCTGGCTGAAGAATGGGGGTTTGTTGGTTCCAGTGCATTGATTGTCTTGTATTTGCTGCTAATATTGTGGATTTTGTATATTGCCAATGGTTCCAGAGACATTTTTGGAAAAACCATTGCCGTTGGTATTTGCGCCATGATATTCTGGCAGGTAATCATCAATATTGGGATGGTCATGGGATTGATGCCCGTTGTCGGTGTAACGTTACCTTTTATCAGTTATGGTGGATCGTCCATTGTGACGACACTTATCAGTATTGGTATTTTACTGAATATCAGTATGCGTCGTTTTATGTTTGATTGATGTACATAGATTTTTTTGACACCCTTTTGGGAAATGAATGTTAATGCTTGTCAATTTCGGTTATTGCTTTTCATTAATTCTTATTATATAGTAGCAAAATTAAATTAATCATGTTATTTTGCATATTTGATGTCTATAACCAAATGGATGCATTTTTAATGTACCCGCACAACCATTATGGAGCAAAGTTATGCTGAGCCAGGAGGAATTGGATCAATTATTGGGAGGCGAACAGTCAGGCGGTGGAGATGAATCGCTTGATCAAAGTGATTTGGATGACATGTTTAGCTCGCCAGGTGAAGAAGAAAGCAATGAAGAAGATGATGATGCCAGTATGAGCCAGGATGAACTGGATGCTCTCATGGGTGGTGGTGGTGGCGGTGATTCAGCAGATGATGACGGTGCCATGAGTCAGGATGATCTGGATGCAATGTTAGGTGGTGGTGGTGGTGATGGCGGAGACGCTGAGGGGGATGATGATGTTGACTGGGGAGCTGCATTTGCGGAAGCGGCGGCTGGCGGTGATTCTGCTGCGGCCGATGCCATCACAACCGGTCAGTCCTCAATGGCTGAAGAAGATGAGGATGCTGAGGAAGAAGATGAGGATGAAGACGTTGAGGAAACACAACCCTTTATACCCGAAGACCTGGATATCCCTCACATACACTTTATCCTTGATCTCCCATTGGAATTAACCGTTGAAATTGGCCGAACAGTCATGAACATTAAAACTTTACTTCAGCAAAACCAGGGATCAGTGATCGAATTGAACAAAGATGCCGACGAACCGGTTGAAATTTACGTTGGAAAAAAATTGATGGCTACGGGTGAGGTTGTGGTTGTGGACGACAATTTTGGCGTTCGTATTGAAGATGTCGCCAGTCAGGCTGAACGCATTCGATCTCTTGGCGCACAGGAATAGTTGGTTGGTCTGTCTAGTCCAGAGGAATTTTAATATGGCACACGGTTCCCTGGCCTGGTTTTGAGGTGTAATAAATCTTTCCGCCATGTTCTTCAATAATTCCATGAGAAACGGCCATGCCCAGACCTGTTCCGCCACTGTCACGTTTGGTTGTAAAAAAAGGATCAAACAGACTTTTTAAAGCTTGTTCCGAAATTCCAATACCTTGATCACTGATTTGTATCACTGCCCAGGAAAATGTTTCATCAGGAAAAGTGCTTACAGATATGCTCTGGCTCATATCAGTTAGTGCCTGGCAGGCGTTGATCAATACGTTGATAAAGATCTGTTCAAGTCGTTGAAAATTACCTTTGACCATTAACTCTTTTGGAAAATACTGGGATGAATAGTCATGAGTTGACTTTTTAATTTTGTTGATGACCAGATTCACCGATGTTTTAACCACATCGTTGATATCCACGCGCTGATTCATATCTGTCAAATCCTGTCGCGCATAATCTTTAAGCTCTGAAACGATTTGTTTGATTCTTCGTGCGCTGCCAATGATCTGTTCAATCAAATAAGGCGTTCTTTTTTTGAGTTTATGCAAGGATACGCCTTTTTTCTCAAACTGCTGTTTAGAATCCTCACAATTATCCAGTACAAAAAATATCGAATTCCATGCTTTTAGCAGCATGGGAGCATTTAACGAAATGATTCCTGTTGGATTATTGATTTCATGAGCAACACCTGATACCAATGTGCCCAAGGCTACCATTTTGTCCGCTTGCATGAGTTGCTGTTGACGCTGTTTGGCCTCAGTTTCTGCTTTTCTTTTTTCGGTAATATCCATCCCTAAAAAAACGATATGTAATGGATGTCCATTCTTTTCCCCCATTGTGGTTATGGACCAGGATATCAGGCAACTTTTTTCCATTTTGGTTGTCCAGGTACTTTCAAATGAATTCAGCCGATTAGCACCTCTAACAAATTCAAACATTTCCTTTGTTGCATGATCCTGATTTTCAGAAAACTTAGTTTCCCAGTAATATGTGTTCAAGACTTCATCTTCAGTAAAGCCTGTCAATTTTTGGCAGGTTCTGTTAAATCGGACAATTTTTCCATCCCAACCTGTGACCATGATCATGGTATTCGCATTATCCAATATGGCGGTGTTGAAATTTCGTTCATTACGCAGATTTTGTTCTGTTTTTTTCAAAGCAGTAATATCAATCATAGAAATTAGAACACGCGAATAGTCTGTTTCTGCACCAGGCATCACCACCCATTGGAAAAGCATGTTTAAATGGGTGTGATCAAAACGTTGAAGCACGATTTCTCCTGAAATCAACCGCTTCTTTTGTGCCATTGTAGTTAATATTAACATCATGCCTGGTATGGACGCCTCGATAATAATATCTGATGTTTTTTCGGCAAAATGTGCAGCATCTTTTGAGCCAAATATATCGACAGAAGCCTGGTTGACAGTAAGCGTTTTAATCTGTGATATCAGTCCCCAAAAAATATTTATATTTGATTCAAGATAAGTTGAAAACGCTTTTCCATATTGGTTATATAAGACTTGAAGGTCAGGAACAATCCTGGAATAATCCCTTTCCCACAACGGAACAGAGGTATATTCAAATAAATGCCGGTAACGCTCTTCACTTTCTCTTCTTTGAGAAGACAGTTGTTTTTCCCGCGTGATATCGGTTGAATAGACAACAATTTTTTCAACAGCATTGTTAGATTTAATAATAGGATAAATATTATGCTTAAAATGAATATTTTCAACATTATCTTCAAATTGAACAGGTTTTCGTGTCATTAAGGCCTGTTCTAAATAAGCTTTTCGACGGATTGCTATGGATTCAGATAAAAAAGAAAAAATATTCTTTCCCATAAGCGCCGATCTTTTTGAGTCCATAACCTTGCATAACATCTGGTTGGCATCCAGAATGACACCATCCTTATCAAGCATATAAACGATATCCGGGCTGGCATCAATAATTGCACGGGCTTTTTGTTCATTTTCCTGTATTGAGATTGCGGCCAGGTGTCTTTCCATTTGGCCCCGTACAGTGCGCAATGCTATTTCAATGCGCAACCGAAACAGTTTGGGGCTAATCGCTTTATTTAAAAAATCATCGGCACCCGCTTCAATGGCTGCGGATAATTTTTCTGCGTCTGAATATCCTGTATAAATCAAAATAAAACAATTCTTGCCATTGGGAAGATCTCGGATTTTTCGACACAGGCTGAGCCCATCCAATCCTGGAAGTCCGATATCCAATATCAATAAAGCATAAAATTTTTCCTGAAAAGCTGCGTATGCTGAAAGACCATCTGAGCATAAGGTTGCCTGGTAGCCATATTGTTCAATAATTTTATTTAACAAAAATTTATTGACATCATTGTCCTCTGCAATAAGGATGGATATATCATCTGGAAAATGTTTAGAGGAATAGTTCATATCTCTTTCTTTCTATATTTCAAAATAAAAAATGCCGCTCCATATGTTACGACAGCAAAAAAAACACCACATATTCCCCCACCCACCATCATGGGATAAAAAATTTCTTTCCCCACAGAAAACAGTTGTCCAATATTCATGTCCATAATAGACTGTTGAACACTTGAAAAATCAAGAGTTGTATCCTGAGGCAGGATGAATAGTCCCATTTGATAATCCATATATAAAATGGGAATAACAGTAAATTGGTTCATGACCCAACTGGATAAAAACGCTGCAACCTTGTTCGAACGACGCAACAACCACAGTATAAAAATCATGATCACTGTTTGTAAACCAAGCAGAGGGAGAACCCCTGAAAAAACGCCAATGGCCAGTCCCAATGATATCTCATTGGGACTGGCATTGCTTTTTATGACCAACTGCCATTTTTCTTTCAGCCAGGCAAGTGTTCTATTAAACATTTTACACCTTTTTACTTTTTAATGCTCTAATGTATTGCAAATAATTATCATAACTCACTGATACATATTAATATATTGACACTGAATGTATCATGACATATAACTAAAAAATTGTATCGTCATTTTTATTGTTCAAGGTTTTAAAGAGAGGATAAAAACATGTCTAATCGTCAAAGTTTGAATATCAACATTGGCAACCCCATGCAAATTGAATTTGAATCTGTCAGGTATCGTTTAAAAAGTGAATTTATTGGAATGCTGCTGAATTCATTTTTAATTGTAAAAATGCCGCCTTCCAAATCATTACCCAATGCATCGAAAATTTTTTCACAAGGAACAAAAACCGTTGTTCGTTTTGTTAACCAGGGAACAGCATATGGTTTTTCCACAACTGTCAACCGGGCTTTATATAAACCGTCAAAATTATTGTTCCTGAATTATCCAAAAAGCGTTGAAACCTATCAGCTAAGAAACTACGAACGTGTCCTGTGTCTTCTCCCTGCCAGTCTTAAGTTCTCCTCTGAAAATGTTATTAACGGCCATGTCGTTGATATCAGCAAGGAAGGATGTCAATTTTCTGCTGATAATTCAGTTTTTTACAACAAACAAGAATTACCGGCAAAAGACAACCCGTTAACCGTTTCGCTCCAGTTGCCTGGATTTCAAAACACGATTACCATTGCTTGTAAAGTTAAAAATATCAATGCCGAAAAAGAGCAGGTAAAAATGGGCCTGAAACTTGTTTCCATGAGCGATGATGCCCATGAGCGTTTGTATGATTTTCTTGAAAGCGTAGGGGTCGTTTAGTCAGTAAGTCCATTCAGACATAAAGATAGTTCTGATAGGATGCAACACAAAAAAGTTGTACTTTATTTAATAAGATTATGCTTTTCTTAGCCCTGAAAGGGCGGAAAATAACAGCCCAGGGCATCGCCCTGGGTAAATAAGTAATAAAATATAGCCCTGAAAGGGCGTTACATAATATTA
>PEAL01000147.1 GCA_002753725.1 Deltaproteobacteria bacterium | reverse complement strand
CAAGCACTTGAAGCCCTTCATGTTAAGGAAGATGATCCGCATATGGATGATAAAACCTATACGGTCATGTTTTATTTTTATCGAGGATCCGAGCGTATTCAAAACTATTCGGTTCAATACATTTTACGATCTCCAAATTCAACTCAAATTGCTAAAGAAAAACTCCTTTTTCAAAATTTCATGGAAGAAACGGTTCGTTATGAAACTCAAAGCCAACGAAGTTTCTATCCTCTGGCCGGTGCTATTTTGAACATTACCTTTAAAGACAGCATAGGCGTTCTTATCCATAAAGCGATTTCTATCCCTTCCATACCTTTGGACTATCTGGTCATCGAAGATCAGCAAACCGAAATTCAGGCATCCGATCAACTGATTGCTACTGTTCGTTATTACACGTTTAATGGTGATGTGGTCAGCAATGGTGTCAGTATTGATTTTAAAACATCTGACGGCAAAAAAGTATTATACAATCCCAAAACACCCAATCGTGATGCCAACGCCCCTGTTATCACTGTTCCACTATATCTTAATCGTAATTCCTCTTTTTTTGATCGTCTGCAACAGACCCAGCTTTCGCAAGCCAAAGACTTAATGCACATAATGGTGTATGACGATGCTATGTCAGAAGAAGGATTTCAAAATGAGGATCTATCTTTTATTGTGCAGGATGATGGTCTGGTTCTGATCAATATTCACCATCTCAGCATGATAACCCTTAAAGCCAACGAGGGGTGGAACACGTTCAAAAACAATGATCTGAACGATGGTCGATGTTTTATCCAAAGTCTTCAATGGGGTGACATCTCAAAATGGGTGCATATCCTTTTTGCTTTCGGGTTTCTTTTTCTTATCCGGACCATTTATTACAGATATTCATTTTAAGGAGGTTACAATGGGGTTTCCATTTTTTATCATACGTTTGATTCTGGGGCTGGCATTTTCTGTTGTCATTTCGCGAATATTTTTTAATGAAATACAAGTGATCAACATTGCTGGTTTAACAATTTTTTTGGTTGGTATGGCTTATGCCTTAGAATATTTTAGAAATCGAAAGTCGTGACGATGCTTCCACATAAAAAAACAATTATCAGTTGTTGTTTTTGTTTGCTGTTATTGGGATTTTGTTCATTGATATATGCTCAAGTTCCGGGTGAGGCCATTCAAACGCAATCTCAGGAAAAAACATTATCCCTTAAAATTACTGATGATGTTGCTGCTAAAATGGCCAGGGAAGCAGTAAATGTTGGTGAACAAATCCAATCAAAAGCCCGCTCGTTGTTTGAGCATTCACCGCTCGGATGGGACATTCATACCATTCAATCGATTTATCAATGGTGCTTGAAACTCCCCTTAAACATTCCTGTTTTTATGCAGTATGTACTGGATCAAGCCCAGTTGTTGGGCGTTTTGGGCTCTTTGATTATTATCATTTTTATCGTGGCCATATTATATAGCCTGTCAGGCCAGGAAAGGGTTTTTGCTCATATTGAATTTGCCCTGAAGCCCTTAAAACGAAAATTACCCGATGTGGTTTATCCCTATATTCTTTCTCTGATAACGATTATTGTGGCATCCCTGATCCCTTTATTACTCTTAGGAACGTTTTCATTAATTAATGCCTTTATCAACTATCAAGCGCCCTGGTTTTTATTGATTGGAAGATTATTAGGTTTATGGGCGGTTGTGGTTTTTGTGCGTAAATTTTTGCATGAAAGTTTATTGCAAAATTTATTGGCTATTCCTCATCGCTATGGACAATCGATTTATCGGATGTCTTTATTAATTATTTTTTATGTTGCTGGTGCATTGTCTATTTTCTGGGGTGCTGAAGCGTTTCAAGTTTCCCGGGATGTTTTAGCCCTTCTTAAATTTATCATTTCCATTTCCATTGTGTGTATTCTGGTTCTTTTGTTACGCAAAAAAGAAGCGCTGTTATCCTTATTGCCGGATTTGCCCTATTCTATCTACCAGGGTTTTATCAAATATCTGAAACAATATTACTTTATTGCCATAAGCTTTACCCTTATTACCGGATTACTCTGGTGCCTGGGATATAAACGTTTTGGCATCGTTATCTGGACTAAAACCTGGGCTGTTGCAGGTTTTTATGTTTTTATGGTGATTGTTTATCACCTGCTGATGGGATGGTTGAATCGATGGAAAAAAAGTAAAGGTCCTTTAACCGAAGAAGCGAACTTTTTATCCAAGACCTTGCATATGGTGATTTTATACACAAGTGTTATTACGACAACGGCAATATCGTTGAAACTGTTCGGCATATTTGAACCCTTACAGCGTCTCATGGCCTTGCCTGTGATGTATATCAGTGACACTCCTCTATCCATATGGACATTTTTTAAAGTTATTTTTATCCTGCTCATTTTTAACTATATGTCTAGAATGTTAAGAGCCTATTTAGATTATAAAATCTATCCAACGATCGGGGTGGATACAGGGCTGGCCTATGCCTTGAATACGTTTTTAAATTATTTATTATTGGGAATCGGGATTTTATTTTCCATGAAAATCATGGGGCTTGATTTAAGAGTGCTAATGGTGTTTGCCGGAGCGGTTGGTATTGGCGTGGGCTTAGGATTTCAGCATATCGCTGCAAATATGGTCAGTGGATTTACGTTAATATTTGGACGACATCTGCGAAGGGGAGACTGGATTGAAATTGAAGGACAGGTAGGAATCATTAAAGAAATATCATTATGGGCAACTAAAATTCAAACCCGTGATGAGGTTGAATATTTAATACCCAATGATACGTTTATTACCAACACAATTGTCAACTATACATTGTCTTCACCCATGATTCGAATGAGTATTCCCGTCGGTGTATCGTATAATGCTGACCCTGAAACCGTTAAAAAGATACTGACCAAAGCAGCAATACGCCATCACGAGGTGACTCAATTTAAACCTCCTGAGGTTTTTCTGGGAGAATATGGAGATAATTCAGTTAATTTTGATTTAATGGTCTGGTTTGATATCAGTAAGATTGGTAAACGACGACTGCGCAGCAAATTATATTATTCTATTTTTTCTGAATTAAAAGCAGCAGGAATTGAAATTCCTTTCCCTCAAAGAGATATTCATATTCGTTCGGGGTTACGCTGCGATAACCGGAGTCGAACTCTTTAGACTGAAGCTATTTGCTCTACCCTGCAAAAAAACTTGACATTGAGTCTAATTTAAAGCACCGACTTTTGGGGAATGCGTCCAGATAAGGAACTCCCAAAGCTAAAGCTTTGGGACTCCATCCAAGGGAATTCAAATGGGAACGTTATTTAATCGTTATTCCCAACCTATATTTTATACATAAATCTTATTTACTAAAGGAAGTAACATGAAACAATTCATTTTTTTTAGTCTAATCATAGCATTTTATTTTTTAATGCAACTTTACATCTTACCAAAGTTAGGCATTTCAACCTGAATGCGCGATGCCTGTCAGTTGACAGACAAAAAGGATAGCACTCACAAAGAAGACTCAACAAAGATAACAATTGAATAATATACTAATTTTATGTTCGACATAAAGACAATGCCGATCCTGCTGCTGTGGCTTTTGACACGGTTCAAGCGGCGATTTGCGTAGTTATAGAAAAAAATCATTTATTGAATTTTTTGAGTTAATCCATTATACAATATATATTCTCTGTTGGAGCCTCAAAAAACAATTCGATAATTTATTGCTGTGCGCCTTTTCTTGCTTTGTCAAATAGTCCCTTAGCAAAAATCCCAAATATATACCCCCTAAATTAAATTATCAATTTTGTTTATAGCCAATTGGACTATCAACCAACCAAGGAGGTTTTTATGACTTATAATACTATTTTTTATTTAACAGATGAAAACATAGGTATTATCAGACTCAATCGTCCGGAACGGATGAATGCAGTAAATGAAGAGATGTATCTTGAGATACAGGATGTTCTTAAACGTGTTGAATCTGATACAGACATCCGGACACTTATACTTACAGGCTCTGTATTAAAAAAAGGGGAGAGTGAAAAGCAGGCTTTCTGTGCAGGAGCTGATTTGAAAAAGCATTCAACGGGTGAGCGGACAATTGAACAGAAGAGACAATATATTGAACTGGCACACGATACAACCAGAAGAATATATAATCTTTCAAAACCTGTAATCGCTGCGATTAATGGCCCTGCAAGAGGAGCCGGTACTGAGATGGCGTTAAATTGTGATTTTATTTTTATGGCTGAGACGGCTTCAATTGCATTTCCTGAAACGGGTCTTGCTACTTTTGTAGGTGGGGGGGTGACTTCACTTCTTCTTATCTGGACGCATTCCCCAAAAGCAAAAGAACTGATTTATACCGGTAGGGTTCTTGATGGTATTACTGCAGAGAATATTGGTCTTGCACTTAGATGTTGTCCTCTTGATAAATTATTTTTTGAAGCGAAAAATTTTGCAAAACTTCTTGCAGAAAAAGCTCCAATTTCCATAAAATATGCAAAAAAATATTTACAGGAATCAGAAGGTCTTGATATCAAACATGCATTAAAGTTTGAAACTGAAGCGATTCTCGCTTGTATGGAGACAGAAGATTGGCATGAGGGTTTACGGTCTTTTAATGAAAAAAGAAAAGCTGTTTATAAAGGGAGGTAATATATGAATCTTCAAAGAATTTTCAATGCAGAGTCAGTAGCTGTCATTGGAGCATCAAAAGATGAAAAGAAAAGAGGATTTCAGGCAATTAAAACGCTTCTTAATGAAAAGTACCAGGGTGAAATATATCCTGTTAATCCAAAGGGTGAAAACTTGTTTGGACTACATTGCTATAAAAGTATTCTTGATATTGAAAAGGATATTGACATTGCTCTTATTACAACACCGGCAAAAACGGTACCCGCTATTTTAAGGGATTGCGGTAAAAAAGGTGTTGCAGGTGTCGTAATAATTGCGGGCGGATTTGGTGAATTAGGGGAAAAAGGAAAAAAAATTGAAAATGAAATGATAGATGTTGCCAGGCAGAATAAAATCAGGATTATTGGTCCAAATACATCTGGCATGATAAATGTTAATGATAATATGAATCTTGTTGGCATAAAAGATGTTCCTAAAGGGAATATTGCACTTTTAACCCAAAGCGGAAACATTGCTCTGCATTTAATTATCGAAGCCAAACTGAAAAGCCAGATTGGATTTTCGTATTATGTTGGTGTCGGCAATGAAGCAGATATCAAGTTTCATGAATATCTGGAATTTTTTGGAAATGATCCTGGTACAAAAGCTATTTTAATGTATGTTGAGGGATTAAGAAATGGAAGAAAATTTCTTCAGCAAGTTTATAAAACGACAAGAGACAAGCCGATTATTTTACTGAAAAGTGGTAGATCAGCGACTGGTAGAAAGTCTGCCGGTTCTCATACAGGATCACTTGCCGGAATATCCGAGGTTGCCAGAACTGCTTTTGAACGTGCAGGAATAATAAACATTGAAAATTCAGATGAATTATTTCCTGTAGCGGAGTCACTTTCGAGCCTCCCGCCAATTCATAACAACAAAATTGCAATTCTGGCTGATGGAGGCGGGCATGCCACAATAGCAGCAGATCTTTTAAATGACTATGGTGTTGAAATTCCGGATTTACATGAAAAAACCAAAAAAAAACTTGCAGAAATACTGCCATCCAATGCTTCCCTGCAAAACCCGATCGATGTTGCAGGGGGAACTGACTCTGACCCTTTAATTTTTGCTGAATGTGCAAGGATACTTCTTAAAGATAAAAATGTTGGCGGTCTGCTCATTGTTGGATTATTTGGCGGATATGCGATACGTTTTGCTGAAAAATTGAAATTTATCGAAGAAGATGCTGCCCACCAGATAGGTAAACTGATCATACAAACTGGAAAGCCAATCATTCTTCAAAGTCTTTATAACTTTGCGAGGCCACACTCCCTTGATCTTTTAAGGTATTACGGTATTCCTGTCTATGACTCCCTTGATATTTCCTGCAAATGTATTGGCGCTCTTGCACATTATGGACATTTTCTGGGACAGTATCAAACCAAGACAAACTTTGTATTTAACTGGGGAGCAAAAGCAAAAAATGAGGGAAAAGCAATAATTGACAATGCTTTTAAAGAGGGGAGAAATGTTCTTCTGGAACAGGAAGCCAAAGAAATTCTTCATATGCATGGTGCATCTGTTTATCGTGACAGGGTTGCAAAGACTGCTGATGAGGCAGTCAAAATTGCCAAAAAAATGGACTCCGAGGTGGTTTTAAAAATTGTATCTCCTGATATTTTGCATAAAACGGATGCAGGAGGAGTTAAACTTAAACTGAAAACAGAAGATGACGTCAGAAATGCTTTTAATGAAATCATTAACAATGCAAAAAATTATAATAACAATGCTGTTATAAAAGGGTGTCTGGTCTCAAAAATGTTAGGTGCTGGACTGGAAGTCATCATCGGTACAAAGATAGATGAACAGTTTGGTCCGATCATAATGTTCGGGATGGGTGGAATTATGGTTGAAGTTTTGAACGATGTTGTATTCAGGGTTCTTCCAATATCACGCAATTCCGCAAAAAAGATGATCCGTGAGATTAAGGCATCTTCTATTTTAGATGGTTTAAGAGGAAAACCGCCTTTGGATAAAAAAGCGATTATCAACTTGCTTCTTATTGTTTCAGAGATAATTGAATCCTATCCCCAGATTCAGGAAATGGATCTTAATCCAGTTATTGTTCATGAGAATGGTATTAAAATTGTTGATGCTCGAATAATACTTGGTAAACCTCTCCATGAATAGTTATGGCTTGGCCTAATTGAATAATTTTTCAACAATAAATTAATAGTTAAAAGGGAATTAACTTATGGAATTTAAAGAGATAATATTTCAAAATAAAAAAGGGATCGCAGTAATAACGCTTAACAGACCAGACGTTCGTAATGCAATCACTGGGCATGAAATGCTTTCAGAAATTGAATCAGCTTGTAATATTGTTAATGATAACAGGGATATTAAAGTGTTGATCATAACAGGTGCTGACCCTGCATTTTCATCAGGCGGGAATATCAAGGATATGGCTGCTAAAAAAGGAATGTTCCAGGGAACCCCCACACAGATTATGATAAATTATAAACGGAATGTACAAAGAATTCCTGTTGCTGTTAACAATGTTGAAGTCCCTACTATTGCTGCTGTAAATGGCGCGGCTATCGGAGCAGGTCTGGATCTTGCTCTCATGTGTGACATGAGAGTGGCTTCCACAAAAGCTAAATTCGGGGAAACGTTTCTTAATGTAGGTTTAATCCCTGGTGATGGGGGGGCGTATTTTTTGCCCAGAGTAGTCGGTATGGCAAAAGCATGCGAACTAACCTTTACCGGAGATATAATAGATGCTGCAACTGCAAGGGAAATTGGCCTTGTTAATTATGTTGTTGAGCATGAAAATCTTTTGGAAAAAGCCAATGAACTTGCTTCCAAGATAGCCACAAAACCTTCTGAAGCATTAAGAATGTCAAAACGATTATTATATATGGCACAATCTTCCACGCTTCCATATCTATTAGAACAGTCGGCAGCTTTTCAGGCATTATGTCATCACTCAGATGATCATCAGGAAGCACTGTCTGCTATTTTTGAAAAAAGGGAACCCAATTATTCAGGAAAGTAATGAATTATCAAAGATGAAAACCTGATATAAGACTTGACTTATCAGTAATAGTTATGATTAACTAGGTGATTTTCGAAAAAGAATATACCAAAAAGCATTCTAATGTGATTTAGAAATTATAGCTTTCACATAAATACTTTGGTATATTCGAAAATCACCTTAGTGTCTGGGCGAAAATAAATAAATTCATATGATATCAGTTTTTTGGAATGAAAGTTGCCAGATAAAGATTTTTATTTTTTGGCAAAAGACTACTTAACATAAATCTCGGAGGAATAAATATCTTGCGTTTTATTATTTGTTTGTTGAGCGTAATAAGCCCACTTCTTTTTTGGGGTTGTCAGACAATGATCATACCGGATGAACATCGTCAACCATCATCATTGATCGAAACCAACAAAGACAATATTTCTGAAAATAACACACCCTACAATTCCATAGTTGAAAATGAGTCTTTACTGCATGATAATGAAACTTCAGACAATGAAGAGGACTCTCCTATGGACTTGAATATTCAGGAACCGTTTCCTGATCCTCAATCCAAGCATCCTGGACATGAATCAATCAAACCCTCATTTTCTGAATACCCCAAAATATCGACATCTCAAAAGTCATTGGATGAAGCCCTTGAGTTTTGCGAAGCCAGCCAGGAATTCTGGCAAAAAGGGGAACTGGATCAGGCGATTGATTCTCTGGATCAAGCGTATCAGTTGATATTATCAACCAATACTGACGCACCGGATCTTTTTCAACAAAAAGAAGATTTACGATTCATGATATCAAAGCGAATTTTAGAAATTTATGCTTCGCGAAACATTGTTGTTACCGGAACTCATGAAGCCATTCCTGTGATATTGAATGAACATGTGAAACGTGAAATCAAGCGATTCACAGGTGTTGAACGTTCTTATTTTCAAGCATCCTATCGACGATCCGGCCAGTACCGACCAATGATCGTGAGAGAACTCAAAAAAGCCGGTCTACCAGAAGCACTTTCATGGCTTCCATTGATTGAAAGTGGCTATAAGGTCAAAGCCCTTTCAAAATCACGAGCATTAGGACTTTGGCAATTCATCCCATCAACAGGATATAAATTTGGTCTCAAACGCACACGATTCATTGATGAACGAATGGATCCGCATAAAGCAACGCTTGCAGCCATTGCTTATCTCAAAGAGCTTCACCGCATTTTTGGCGACTGGACAACCGTTCTTGCGGCATATAATTGTGGTGAAGGTCGGGTACTGCGAACCATTCAGCGACAAAACATCAACTATCTGGATAATTTTTGGGATTTATACGATCGTCTGCCTCAGGAAACAGCCCGGTATGTGCCGCGATTTTTGGCAACCCTTCACATTGTCAATCATTTTCAACAATGCGGCTTTAATTCAGATAATTTAATGTCCCCCCCCCCTGTAGAGCTTGTTGAAATATCGCGTCAGGTGCATTTAAAAAATATCGCAAAACAATTAAATATCCCGGAAAATACATTATATGAATTGAACCCTGAATTACGATATCGAATTTTGCCAAATGAGCCATATGCGCTTAAAATTCCCACTGGTAAAAAACAACAACTTGTCGCAACCATTAGCCGTATCCCGATTTCAAAACTTCCTGGCGGTGCTTCACGTACAGGGTCAACATATCATCGTGTCCGCAAGGGAGAAACCCTTTCAAACATTGCAAAACGCTATCGTGTAAAGGTCCGTGATATCAAGAGGGTAAACCGATTACGTGGAAATACGATTATTGCTGGAAAAAAGATAAAAATACCCTATCGTGGTTCATCTGGAAAACGATATCATGCGAAAAAATCAAATCATTCCCCCAAAAATATAAATAATAACCATAAATCCCACTATAAATTAAAGACGCATACCGTTCAAAAAGGTGATTCTCTCTGGAATCTTGCACGAAAATATGGAACCACAACAAAAAATATTGTCCGAATGAATCATTTGTCCTCCACGCAGTTAAAAATCGGGCAACAGTTGACCATTCCGGTTAATAATAAAGCATCTGTCGAGAATCAGCAAAAATATCGCGTCAAAAAGGGAGACAGCCCTTTTCAAATAGCGATGAAACATAATATGACACTGGCCGAGTTTTTAAGATTGAACCGAATGAATCCAGGCAGTAAAATTTTTCCAGGCCAGCTTGTTAGTGTAGACTAAGGCTTTGTGTTCATGAAATCAGTTGCCAATAGCGCTATTTTGAGATATACACTAATTTTTTAACAGAAGTCCTCTTTTTCTTATGCCCTCGTAGCTCAGTGGATAGAGCATAGGATTCCTAATCCTTGTGCCGCAGGTTCGATTCCTGCCGAGGGCATTTTTTTTAAACTCTCGTATAATTGCTCAGCGTTCGCTTCTACAGGAAAAAAATCGGCCTACCTACATTCAATCCCTAAGGAACCACAATTAAATAACTTTCCCATTTGAAGTCTCTTGGATGGAGTCCCAAAGCTTTAGCTTTGGGAGTGCCTTAGGAATCACGATTAAATAACTTTTCTGTGAGTCCCAAAGCTTTAGCTTTGGGACTCCATCCAAGGGACAAGGAACTCCCAAAGCTTTAGCTTTAGCCCAAGTTCGCCAAAAAAAAATTGAAAGTCTTATTTATCCCAAGTTGACCACTTAAAAACCCAAAAAAAAATAACCATGCGGGTTTGAGCGATTTATGTAGCTACAAATCTGGCTGATAAGTGATCAGAAAGTCCATCTTCATCTCACCTTCCACACCCAAAACATAAAATAAATTTGAATTAATGTTCATTTATTGAATTGTATCTATAAAAAATGAATGACGTTCATTAAATATTTTTCATTTAGTAATAGGCTTTTTTATTTTACTAGTGTATTACTTCCTTTGATTTCTTAAACATAATAATAAAGGGCTTTACAGGAGGTAATAAATGTCCGGGTAAAGTCAGGGATTACTCCCCAACCTCCCCACAGATCCGGACGTGAACGATTCGCTCATCCGGTTCCTCGGTACCTCATGTTTAGAATGCCTCCTTGCATGAAGTGAGATGCTGCCTTTTACAGCAACACCACATACCTAAGCTGCCCTGTAATTTTTTTTTACACCATTTGTAGCTTTCTTGATAGCCGTGGTTTAGGTAATCTTAATCCTTTTAGAATTTTACCAAATTTTTCACTATTCAAGTGCTTATCACTTCTTCTATTCAACCAGAATTTCAATGTATGTACAACAAATCTGTACATTCGGTGCAGCGAGATAAAATTGCTCCTTACTCCAAAATAATTATACCAGCCCAACAACTTCTCTTTCAATTTCAATGATAGATATTCCATTGGTGCATGTCTGTTGCGTTTTATCCATTTCCAGATTTCCGCTTTCTTACTATCTGCTGATTTCTTTCTCGTTTTTCGCTTGATTACCCAATATCCTTTTCTTGATCTTGACCAGTAATGAGTGAAACCCAGAAAATCAAAAGTTTCTCTTCCCGATTTCTTAGCAGTTCGTGATGGTCTCCCATACATTACCATTTTCGTTTTGTCAGGATGAATTTTCAGGCCGTGTTTTTCAAATCTTTTTGGCAGGACTTCCATAAACCTTTCTGCATCTGATTTGCTCTCGAATCCAACAATAAAATCATCTGCATACCTTACGATGAAGCAACGTCCTTTCATTCTCGGTACAACTTCCTGTTCAAACCAGTCATCCAAAACATAATGTAAATATATGTTCGACAAGATTGGTGATATAATTCCTCCTTGAGGCGTTCCTGTTACACTCTGATGCAGTTCTCCTTCTTCCATTACGCCTGCATTCAACCATTTCTTCACCAGTCGGATTAAACCACCATCATTCAATCGCAATTTTATGAATTCAATTAGCTGTCTATGATCGATTGTATCAAAGTAGCTACTTACATCAGCATCTATTATCCAGTTAATATTTTCACTCATACACTTTTCACGAACCCTTTTCAACGCATCGTGCTGACCTTTGCCTCCTCGAAATCCAAACGAAAAGTCATAAAAGATTGGATCATATATCCTATCCATTATCATTTCCGCTGCCTTTTGGACTATTTTGTCCTCCAGCGATGGAATCCCAAGAGGTCTTTTACGGCCCGCCACTTTTATGCCTGTTCTCGATATTTGATGGTTTAGAAATCACAATATATGGTGGAAAATTTGAAATAAATAGGTAAAAATTATTAATTATTTTGCCTATCCGTGCAGATTTATCGACA
>PEAL01000146.1 GCA_002753725.1 Deltaproteobacteria bacterium | reverse complement strand
ATCTGAGTATTATCAGTTTGAATGCTGTGAAAACAAGAAAGCATGTTTGATGTCACGACAAACCAAAAGACAATGATGATACATTAAAATATTGAAAAAATTATTCAATCAACAAAAAAAAGGACAATCTTATGACACCATTGATGGAAATTATTAAAAATCGTAGAAGTATCCGAAAATATGAAGATCGCGATATTTCTGATGAGATGTTGAACACTTTATTTGAAGCTGTTCAATGGGCACCCTCGTGGGCCAATACACAATGTTGTGAGCTTGTTGTCGTAAAAGATGCGACAACAAAATTAGACATTCAGGAATGCATTTCGCCTAAAAACCCGGCAACCAAGGCTATTGTCAATGCACCGGTTGTTTTTGCCCTTTGTGCCAAAAACAAGCAATCAGGATATTACAATGGAAACGTTTCCACGAAATATGGAGACTGGTTTATGTTTGATCTGGGACTTGCCGCACAAAATTTATGTCTGGCTGCCCATGACCTGGGACTTTCAACAGTCATTGTCGGATTGTTTGACCACGAACGAGCAGAACGTGTTCTTAATATCCCAGAGGGCTATTCGCTGGTTGCATTCATTCCACTGGGCTTTCCAGCCAAAAGCCCCTCTCCGCCTAAAAGAAAAACAATTGATACATTGGTGCATTATGAATCATTCTGAATCATGCAAAAAAACAAAGAGGCACGATTATACTTGACAATTTTACTACATCAATGTTAAAAAAATTAGTTTGACACATGTAACAAAATAAATATACTTCATTGAATTCCTTACTCTATATTATGACAGAGGCCGTATGAATATTTTAGATTATGTTATTGCGGGTGTGGTTGGATTTTGTCTTGTCCGCGGTCTGTTTCGCGGATTGGTTAAAGAAATTTCGTCCATTGTCGGTGTTTTTGCGGGGTATTATTGTGCCTGTAATTTTTATAAACCCTGTGCGGAAATTGTGCAGGAGTGGAATATCATTACCAATCCGGCTTATATTAAAATTATTGTCTTTTTTTGTCTTTTTTGCCTGATATTCATTTTTATCGGTCTTATAGGAGTAATTATTCGATACTTGCTCAGAGAGTTGTTTATCCGTTGGGTGGATACTGTCTTTGGCGGTGGTTTTGGTATGGTAAAAGGTGTCCTGATAACATCCGTGTTGTTGATTCCTTTGACAACTTTCTTACCGGATGATGACCTGCTGATGAAAGACTCCATTCTTGCCCCACATGTTACGGTATTGTCTCAAAAAATGGTCAGACTTGTACCTGAGCATTTGAAAGAAAAATTTAACACCAAAGTAGATCAACTGAAAAAATTCTGGAGTCCACCCACTTGAAAACAACTATCAAACCTTTATATGCATTAAAAAATCTTGTTGAAAGACTTCGCGGCAAAGATGGTTGTCCCTGGGATCAAAAGCAAACTCCCATCGATGCTAAAAATTATCTGATCGACGAAATTTACGAGCTACTGGAAGCCATCGATGAAAACAACACCGACCATATTTGTGAAGAACTGGGTGATGTTTTACTGCTCGTTATGCTTGTTACGCGGATGTATGAAGAAAAAGGTTGCTTTGATATTGACCAGGTTGCAACGTTTTGCAGGGAAAAGATGATTCGGCGCCATCCACATGTTTTTGGTGATGCCCGCGCCAAGGATGCTGAGGCTGTGCTTGATCGATGGCATCAAATCAAAAATAAAGAAAAACAAGACAGTCATCATAATAAAAAATTTCTTGATTCTGTTCCCGCAAACCTGCCAGCATTACATCGCGCATACCAACTGACTGAACGTGCTGCACGCGTGGGATTTGATTGGTATAATCGGAATGCAGTTGAACAAAAAGTGGATGAAGAATACAATGAATTTAAAACCGCCCTTTTGTCAGAGAATAGTAAAGATATACAATCTGAAATGGGAGATCTGATCTTTTCTCTTGTCAATATCTCCCGATGGTGCAAAATTCATCCTGAGACAGCACTAAACGACAGCATTCAAAAATTTATCCACCGATTCAGCTTTATTGAAAAACAGTTAATCGATCAGGGTAAATCATTGGAATCTGCATCATTGGAAGAAATGGATGCCCTTTGGAATGCTGCTAAAAAGGAAGAATCACCCTGAGGTGCTTCTAATCCCTCCATCCCAAACCGGCCAGCGTTACCTGAAAACAACCCTGAGCGCCCAATATTTTATGCTTTTTGGTATCATGGGGGTATTCCTTCCTTATTTTAATTTGTATTGCTATCACATGCATTTATCCGGAGTTGAAATTGGTACGATCAATGCCTGCCGTTCCCTGTTGATCCTTCTTTTTTCTGTGGTTTGGGGCGTACTGGCCGATCGATATCAACGCCGTCGATTGTTTTATATTCTGTGTCAGTTTATCTGCGCATGCGCCTGTTCCTTTTATCTTATTGCAGATACGTTTATCAGCATACTTTCTGTCACCATTATTGCTTCCATTTTTTATGCCCCCCTGGTTTCATTTATGGAAGCGTTTACAATGGATTTAATTGGTGACAGTAAACATGATTATGGAACAATTCGCCTGTGGGGGTCGATTCAGTTTATTGTTATGGTTTTACTTGTTGGAGAATTGCTCAATCATTTTTCTTATGGGATTATTATTGACATTATTGTGGTGGGCGGCGGCATTCAAGCCCTTGTATCCTTTTCCATTCCAAAATCAAAAAAACCAAAAAGCAAAAAAACAGTCCCTTCCCTGCAAATATTCAAAGAACCTCAGGTCATCGTATATTTGATCAGCACTTTTTTAATGCTCGTGTCTCATGGAACGTATTACGCTTTTTCATCCATTCACCTGGAACAATTGGGCGCAAAAACAAATGAAATTTCAATATACTGGGCACTGGGATCAATTGCTGAAATTTTTGTAATGCTCAACTCACGCCACATTTTCAATCGTTTTCAGGTGGAAACTATTTTAATTTTTTCTTTTGGAATGGCGACGATTCGCTGGCTATTGATGTTTTATACAACATCGGTTATTGTGGCACTGGTGACACAAGTTTTTCATGCTGCAACATATGGCGCCTATCATATTGCAGGCATTCTGTATATTGACCGATGCATGCCTGAATCAACAAAAACAATAGGCCAGGCGGTTAATAATGCGGTCAGTTATGGACTGGGAATTATGACAGGTTCCTTTATCAGCGGATATCTGTTTGAAACAGTTGGGACACATAACTCTTTTTTATTCAGTGCCGTTATTGCTGCCATTGCAGGATGTATTCTCGGCGTGTATTGTTTTATTCAAAGAACAGAGATACAGGCGTTCAGAGAAAGGAATGGATATGTATAGGCCCATATCTCGATTGCAAACGTGTATTGATTTAACGCTTCTTTCAGGTCTGTTGCTTTTTATAAGTATTTTCCTGGACGCACGGTTGCTGCTGATGGATACCATTGTTACAGGTGGTGATACAGCAAGTTGGTACCAAATAGCTGAACACTTGCAACAGACATTGCTGCCCAATGGCCGCCTTTCGGGGTGGGATATGGGCAATTTTTGTGGATATCCAAATTTTAATTTTTATTTTATCCCTCCTTTTCTGCTGGCTGTTTTGCTGTCCTACGTAGGAATCCCTTTAACCATTGCTTTAAAATTAGTCATTGTCAGCGGATTTTATATATTGCCTGTTTCTGTGTATTATGGACTGAGGCTGATGAGCTATCAATTTCCTGCGCCAATGTTGGGTGCCTTTTCCATGCTGCTGTTGCTTTTCAATGAGTCCTATACCATGTTTGGCGGAAATGTTTTGTCTTCACTGGCTGGCGAATTTTGTTATATGTTCGCTTTTTCTCTGCTTCCTTATTATACAGGATCGATGATCAAAGGGTTTTCTGATGATAAACGCAGGGTTCGAAATGGCTTGCTTTTGGGATTGATTGGATTATCCCATTTGTTTGTATTTATACCGGCAGTATCCCTTGTTTTATTTGGTTTTTTTACAAAAAAAAGAATCGCTTATGTGATCCAAGTCTGTGCTGTTGGCTTTGGCGTGATGGCTTTTTGGATTTTACCTTTGATTGCCTGGCGCAAACTTTATACCATTCCTGTTTACATGATATGGCAAAGTTTTATCTCATGGCCGGTGACAATAATCGCCGCTGCTGTTCTTCTGGTCATTTTTTTACCCATGATGGTGAGAAAAGAGCAATCAGTTCATCCATCACAAGTCGGTCAATGGGTCTCTGTTGTGTGCATGACCGCATTAATTGCCATGTTTGGATATGCCCTTTTGCGCACAATCAGTTTAGAATGGATATCACTTTCCCCCGGCACAAAAACAGGAACTATTCTGTGGGTTGTCTGGACCCTTTGGCTCAGCGGACGTGTCTTTTTTACCCACATGGGCCAGGATGCATGTCGTCAATGGTCAAACATTCAAACAGAGTGGCAGGGATGGGGATGGATGGTCAGTATATGCATGGTCATGTATTTTTGTGCGCATTTTCTTCAGGTCCCGGATATCCGATTTGTTCCCCCCGTGCTGCTGGTTTTATTAATTATTTGTTTTTCCAATTATATCGGACATTATCTTTGTGTTTTGCCAACCATTGTCAAGTATTCCTCTTTAATTTTTTTTCTTTTTTCAATCCTTTTGATCACCATTTTGGGTGCAGTAAACGCTCCAAAATGGTATGCATATAATTTCAAAGGCTATGAACAGACAAGAGGGTATGCTGATCTAAAGGCGATTACTCACTATTTAAAACAAACAGCACAACCTGATCCCCTGAATGCCCCTCGTGTTGGTTATGAAAAGTGTGATCGCTATGGCCCATTTGGTGGTGATCGTGTTTTTGAATCCCTGTACCTGTTTTCAGGTCGTCAAACCCTTGAAGGAATACATTATTCTTCATCCATTGCATCTAAATTCATTGCTTTTTTACAAACAGAATTTTCAAAAGATATTAAAACGCCTACACCTTATATATTATCTCATATCCATCCCACATCTGCGGCGATTCATATGTCCATGTACAATATCTCTCAACTGATACTCCTGACCCGAACAGCGAAAAAAGCCTTTGAACAGTCGCCCCTGTTTGTTCTTGAAAAAGATATGGGGCAATTTTCTTTATACAGACTCAAACAGAAGACACCAGGGTATGTCAGCCCTGTAAAATATTTACCGGTTCTTTTTACGGGGGAGAACTGGCTGGAACAATTTTATCAAAATTGGTTTAAATATCCTGAAAAATCAGATGTCTACTTTGTCCCAGATCATTATGTCAAACATCCGGAAGATCGTGCTGTTTTTCAAGATCAATCGGATAACTTAACGATCCGATCATCCTATTTACACCACCCTGTCAATGGAAGCAAAACGCCTTCTATAAAGACCCAATTGGATCATCTGGAGATATCCTTTCATACATCTGAGATTGGAGTGCCACATCTGATTCGGGTGTCATACTTTCCAAACTGGAAAGTCCGTGGTGCGTATGGCGTCTATCCTGTGACACCTCATTTTATGATGGTTATCCCAAGATCATCAACCGTTACATTGACCTATTCCCGAGGTATATGGGAAAAAATGGGTGGATGCATTACAATTTTTACACTGATTTCTCTTTTATTTACATGTGTCATTCAACGAACAAAAGCATCCAATGGCATTAGAAAACGGTTTGAAATGGTATGGATTTATAGTATCAACCGCCTGTACCAGCTTGAACCGCTTGTTCAAAAAATTCAGCCTGTCTTGTTTATATGCATTGTTTCTGTTGCAATTATTTTTGGAATTTTGGGGGCCATTTACCGAAATCAGCCTGTGCGAACGTTCTTAAAATGTAATGAACTGTATCAAACAGGCATGCGATTAAACGTTCAGATGGATTTAAAAAAAGCAGAGCTTACTTTTCAAAAATCAATTGATATTCTTAATGATTTAAAAGAAAGACGTTTTCAATATGACCATCAGGATGTTATCAATGCTCTGCTTCTTTCAGCCAGATGTTATGAAGCATTAAAAAAATATATCAAAGCGCATGAACAATACGATTTTATTATTTCCAATTACCCATACAGTCGCTATATTGCTGAATCTCATGTAAAAAAATCGCGTCTTTACAGAAAATATCGAAATTATAATATTCAAGCGGGAATTCGTGCCCTTGAAAAGGGAGATGCTCAAACAAGTTTAAAGTTTTTAAATCGTTCTTTCGAACAAACACAACACAGCATAGATCAATTGAAAAAAGCACAGATATCTGATTCTCAAAGTCATTGGGCTGAAACAGCGCAGACAGACTTGATCGTTGAATTGGATATTTTGGAAAAAATTCAGGAGAATATCAATCGCATGTAGACTGTTTTTTGCATGATGGATAAAGAAGACTCAATGAACTTTTCTCTTTGAAGAAATAGACTTTATGAAAAAAAGGAGGTATTAAAATGACGATTCAATGTAAATATTTAATGGCTATTGTAATGATTTTGGTCGTTTTACCTGGAAAAGCTCTGGCGTTTAATAACATCCCTTCATCTGATGTGGATTCATCAACATCAGACGAAATAAAGGTCGCACCCGAGGATTGCGTAACAGATGATCAATTTGGTCGGGCTGTGGGGGTTTCCGGGAAATATGCCATTGTTGGCGCATATGGGAATGATGATCAGGCAAGAGATGCAGGTGCTGCTTATATCCTCTACTACACGGATTCCCAATGGCATCCAACACAAAAACTCATTGCAATGGATGGCGAGGCTTTTGATTATTTTGGTGTGTCTGTTTCCATTGATCAAGATCAGGCTGTTGTGGGAGCATATGGCGATGATGATCATGGCAACAAATCGGGTTCTGCTTATATTTTTCAAAAAAACGATACGACCTGGAATGAATGGTCAAAAATAAAAGCGCACGATGGAAAAGGAGCAGACTATTTCGGTTGTTCAGTTGCCATTTCTGGCAAGTATATCATTGTTGGCGCTTATGGAGCCAATGATTATGGCAGTCATTCAGGGGCAGCGTATATTTTTGTCAGTGAGGCCAACGGTGTATATGAACAGCAAAAACTTATCGCCGGAGATGCAGGGCCTTTTGATTTTTTTGGTTATTCTGTGAGTATCTCTGGAGATTATGCAATTGTTGGTGCTTATGGTGTTCAATACCGTGGTGAAAAATCAGGTGCAGCTTATATTTTTGAACGTCATGGAGATCAATGGCGACAGCTGATCAAACTTGCGCCCTCAGATGGCTCTCAAAATGATTATTTTGGACGATCGGTATCTATCTCTGGAGAACATGTCATTATCGGCGCTATTGGCAAAGATGATTTTGGGCAAGACTCAGGGGCCGCTTATATTTTCAAACGATCAGGTTATTACTGGAGCAGAAAGGTCAAAATTATTCCGCAAAATATTCGAGAGAACAACTGTTTTGGTGCTTCAGTAAATATTTCAAATAATTATGCCATTATCGGCGCTCATGGTGATGATATGTATGGAAAACGAACCGGGGCCGCCTATGTATATCAACTCAACAAAACCACATGGGATCAAATTGCCATGTTCAGGCCAAAAGATGGCTCAGATGGCGATTATTTTGGTTATTCGGTGGCAATTTCCGGAAGCCAGGTCATTGCGGGGGCTTATGGTAATGATGCCAATGGTGAAAAATCAGGAGCAGCTTATTTTTATGGAATTTTTCTCAGTGAATAAAACGATTAAATTAAAGCATTATAGAAAGGAAAAATATTTATGAAAGTTATTGGATTTAATGGGAGTCCTCGTAAAGATGGAAACACATCTGTCTTAATTCAAACTGTCTTTGACGCTCTTGAAGCAGAAGGCATTGAAACCAGGCTCATTCATCTTGGGCCGCAATCGGTAACAGGCTGTCTGGCATGCATGAAATGCCATGAAAACAAAGATGGTCATTGCGTTCAAAAAAAGGATGCTTTAAATGACTGGTTGGATGAAATGAAAGAAGCGGATGGTATCATTCTTGGAACACCTGTTTATTTTGCTGATATCAGCGGTCAAATCAAATGTTTTATTGATAGAACCGGCATGGTTGCACGAGCCAATGGTAATATGTTTCAACGAAAAGTAGCCGCAGGGATCGCGGCAGCAAGAAGAGCTGGAACGGTCTCCGCATTTCACTCGCTCAATTCCTATTTCACAATAGGAGAAATGATTGTTGTGGGGTCAACTTACTGGAATATTGGTTTTGGAACAGCGAAACAAGAGGCGTTAAAAGATGAAGAAGGTTTAGAGATCATGACCAACCTGGGAAAAAATATGGCATGGCTGATCAAATCAATAGAAGCCTCAAAAGAGAAGGTCCATCCACCACAAACAGCGATGGCTGTCATGACCAATTTTATCAGATAAAAACATAAATTATCCCAAAATTGCAATCAGCATGTTCAAAATGTTGAGATACAGCTATTTCGAACATGTCCATTTCAAAATTATTAAGAGTGTAACCCAAATAGCCTGAATTAAGGCCGGTGGTTACACTCCATTCTTAAGAAGGATAGTGAACCATGCCCCCAAAAAGAATAAAACTACCCTATGGCATCAGCAATTTTGAAAGGCTGGTTCGCGACGGCTATTATTATGTTGATAAAACAAAATATATCCAACAAATTGAGGACAGTGACGAACCATACATTTTTTTCTTAAGACCCAGACGTTTTGGTAAAAGCTTGTTTGTTTCTCAATTGCGCTATTATTATGGCCTGGAGCATAAAGACAATTTTGAAAAAATATTTGGTAACTATTACATTGGTAAACATCCAACGCCCAGAGCAAATAAGTATTATGTGTTGCATTTTGAATTTTCAAGGATTGACACGGCCAGTCCTGAAAGCACGTTTCAAGGCTTTTTGGACAATGTGAAAGTTGGCATAAAAGAATTTATAGAACAATACGATCAAATCAGCAGTCCGGAAAAAAAAGAAATTCTTTCAGAAACACGACCCAATACAATGCTTATGAATCTATTGAGTGCATATAGAAAATGCAACATCTACATAATCATCGATGAATACGATCATTTTGCCAATGAAATTCTTGCATTTAATTTTAAAGGGTTCAAATCTTTTGTGGGTGAAAATGGTTTTGTCAGAAAATTTTATGAAACCATCAAGGCTGCAACAGGTGATGGCAGTGTAGACTTATTTTTTGGAACAGGCGTAACGCCAATAACATTAGACAGTATGACCAGCGGGTTTAATATTGCCAAAAATTTTTCAACCAAAAAAAGTCTAAATGAAATGCAAGGCTTTACTGAAAAAGAAGTTGAGACCTTAATTCATTTGACATTGCCTGACACATCCAATGCAAAAATATTGGAAGATATGAGAGCAATGTATAATGGTTATTGTTTTAATGAAAATTGTCAAAGAATCTATAATCCTGATATGGTATTGTTTTTTTTAAGTGAGTATCAGGACAATGAAGGTCCGCCAAAAGAATTGATCGACACAAACATTGCAAGCGACTATGGAAAAATAAAAAATTTATTTGCTTTGCAAAAACCCTTTCAAAATAGTCAGGTGCTGGATGAACTCATGGAGTTTAACCAGACAAGCGCTTTATTAACGCAACAATTTAGTTTTGAAAGAGATTTTAATCGCGATGATTTTGTAAGTCTTTTATTTTATCTTGGGCTCATCAGCATTAAATCAGCTTTTTTAAACCGATTAAATTTTTCAATTCCAAATTATGTCATACAAGAGCTGTACAGAGAGTTTTTTCTTGATTTTGTGAAATGTCAAAATAAGTTGGATTTCGACACTGTCAGTGTCAGTCATGCATTAATTGCACTGGCTGAAAACAACGCCATATTACCCTTTCTAGCCATTATTGAAAACGCATTAAAGACGCTATCAAACCAGGATTATAAAAAATTTGATGAAAAACATATTAAAGCCTTGTTTGTCGGCTTTGCATCACTTTCCAAACTGTATTTTATCAAAAGTGAACCGGAAATCGAAAACAAATACCCGGATATTATGTTTCTTTATCGTCCGCCTTTTTTCCCCAAATATCAGTTTTTGTTTGAATTAAAATATTTAAGTAAAGCCGGTGAAAAAGCTTTAAAGACAAAGACAGATGAAGCTGTTGCACAGGTCAATCAGTATTTGCAATGTGAAGAAATCCAGCGCTTAAAAAATCTAAAAGCGTATGTTTTAATTTTTGTTGGCAGTGAGATTAAAATTGTTAAGGAATGCTCGAGCAATAAGGCATCACAATTGAATAACAGTCCCTTGGTTGGAGTCCCAAAGCTTTAGCTTTGGGAGTTCCTTAGGAATAATAATAAAGGATATAAGCCTATGCCCCCAAAAAGAATAAAACTACCCTATGGCATCAGCAATTTTGAAAGGTTGGTTCGCGACGGCTATTATTATGTTGATAAAACAAAATATATCCAACACATTGAGGACAGTGACGAACCATACATTTTTTTCTTAAGACCCAGACGTTTTGGTAAAAGCTTGTTTGTTTCTCAATTGCGCTATTATTATGGCCTGGAGCATAAAGACAATTTTGAAAAAATATTTGGTAACTATTACATTGGTAAACATCCAACGCCCAGAGCAAATAAGTATTATGTGTTGCATTTTGAATTTTCAAGGATTGACACGGCCAGTCCTGAAAGCACGTTTCAAGGCTTTTTGGACAATGTGAAAGTTGGCATAAAAGAATTTATAGAACAATACGATCAAATCAGCAGTCCGGAAAAAAAAGAAATTCTTTCAGAAACACGACCCAATACAATGCTTATGAATCTATTGAGTGCATATAGAAAATGCAACATCTACATAATCATCGATGAATACGATCATTTTGCCAATGAAATTCTTGCATTTAATTTTAAAGGGTTCAAATCTTTTGTGGGTGAAAATGGTTTTGTCAGAAAATTTTATGAAACCATCAAGGCTGCAACAGGTGATGGCAGTGTAGACTTATTTTTTGGAACAGGCGTAACGCCAATAACATTAGACAGTATGACCAGCGGGTTTAATATTGCCAAAAATTTTTCAACCAAAAAAAGTCTAAATGAAATGCAAGGCTTTACTGAAAAAGAAGTTGAGACCTTAATTCATTTGACATTGCCTGACACATCCAATGCAAAAATATTGGAAGATATGAGAGCAATGTATAATGGTTATCGTTTTAATGAGAATTGTCAAAAAATCTATAATCCTGATATGGTATTGTTTTTTTTAAGTGAGTATCAGGACAATGAAAGACCGCCAAAAGAATTGATCGATACAAACATTGCAAGCGACTATGGAAAAATAAAAAAACTTTTTGCCCTGACCGAACCCTTTCGCAACAGTGAAGTGCTTGAAGAATTGATGGAACAGGGTGAAACCTCCGCCACATTAACGCCTCAGTTTAGTTTTGAACGGGATTTTGATCGTGATGATTTTACGAGCCTATTGTTTTATTTAGGGCTGATCAGTATCAATCGTGATCATTTAGATGCTTTGATTTTTTCAATTCCAAATTATGTCATTAAATCATTATATCGGGCATTTTTTATTGATTTTATTACATCAGAAAGAAAATTGACCGTTGAAACGGCTGATGTAAAATCAGCAATCCGGGATCTGGCCCAGAAAAATCAAATCACGCCTTTTCTTAACTTAATGGGAAACGCATTAAAAACGCTATCAAACCAGGATTATAAAAAATTTGATGAAAAACATATTAAAGCCTTGTTTGTCGGCTTTGCATCGCTTTCCAAACTGTATTTTATCAAAAGTGAACCGGAAATCGAAAACAAATACCCGGATATTATGTTTCTTTATCGTCCGCCTTTTTTCCCCAAATATCAGTTTCTGTTTGAATTAAAATATTTAAGTAAAGAAGGTGAAAAAGCTTTAAAGACAAA
>PEAL01000145.1 GCA_002753725.1 Deltaproteobacteria bacterium | reverse complement strand
TGATTATGCCTGCTTAATATCAAGGCATTTACGTAATATTTTCAAAGAAAAAGAACTTGATAAAAATTCAGTTGTTGCAAAAAATGCAACAACTGCTTCTGATGGAAAAACTTATCAAGTAGAATACTATAATCTAGATGCAATATTGTCAGTAGGTTACAGAGTTAATTCTAAACGTGGTACGCAATTCCGCAAGTGGGCAACACAACGACTTAAAGAGTATTTTATACATGGTTACACCATTAACAAAAAATTATTAGAAGAAAAAAATAATAAAATCAAACATCTTAAATCAAGTATCCAAATTCTAAGCCGAACTATTGAACGTAATCTCAATAGCCTGAATGGTGCAAAAGGACTTACATGTTTGCTTGCTGATTTTTCCAATGGTCTTAATTTATTGGATGATTATGATAATGAACAACTTGACAAAAATGGGAAAAGTATAAATAATGCAATCTTTATAAGTTATGATGAATTTATAGAGTTGATAAATGCGATGCGCCAAGAATTTAATAGTGGTATTTTTGCGAAAGAAAAAGATAATAGTTTTAAAAGTTCTATAACACAAATTTATCAAAGTTTTGGAGGCCAGGATTTATATTCATCACTGGAAGAAAAAGCTGCGATGTTGATATATTTGATTGTTAAAAATCACCCATTTATTGATGGAAATAAAAGAATTGCTGCGGCTTGTTTCTTGTATTTTTTAGAAAAAAACAAAATGTTATATGATGGCAATGGAAATCCAAGATTAAGCAATGATACTTTGGTTTCGCTTACTTTATTTATTGCTGAAAGTCAACCAAATGAAATGGAAACCGTTAAATATCTGACTATTAGCATTTTAAATAGGATGAATGAATAACAGGATGAACGAATAGAATAGAACATTACCAATTTGCCTGACGTTTTTTATAGACCACGCTATTGCACATTATTCTCAAAATATACAACCTTATGAACCATCTCATCAACAATATCCACCGCAAAATTTTGATAAATCATAACCTTTGTTTCACAATATGTTTTTATCGCACGCAATGGCTGGCCATAATGAGCTAATATTTCATTTTCTGAATATTTTTGATGTGGCTTCACCTCAGCCATTTCGACCACATCATCCAAAACAAGCACACGATTGTGATCAATTTCATGAATCTGACCAGATAATGTCCCAAAATTAAATTCATGTGCTTTTGATCTGGATAAATAGTTTGATGTTTGATCATCAGGCAAGCCCATTTTTACCGGACATTTTTCCCAGAACTGAATGTCATTGGCGCTATTTTTTTTCTGTAAATTCAAAGGCTTTTTCCTGATCATACTTGCATATAAACCATTGGGCTGAATTTCAAGAAACCGATTCTTTATTTCCAAAGCTTTGGATTCTCGTCCTCTTTCTTCAAACATTCGATATAAATTATACAAAACCTGCGCCTTATTTACTTCTTTTTGAATGAATACTTCAGATAATTCAACTGCTTGATTCAAGGTATCCACCTGTATTGTCGGACCAATCAGATACAAAGCACATGCCCGGTTTGCTGCGATGTCTGCATTCGTGTTGTCGCGTTTATAAAAAGCATCTAATTCAG
This sequence comes from Deltaproteobacteria bacterium, assembly GCA_002753725.1. Lineage (GTDB taxonomy): Bacteria > Desulfobacterota > Desulfobacteria > Desulfobacterales > Magnetomoraceae > Magnetomorum. Next base: position 10,317 of record PEAL01000145.1, on the reverse strand, counting down.
CCAATGCAGCGACATAATTACCATTCAATATCAATGCAGATGAAAAATTAAGTCGGGATGGCAAATAAAATGGATCCTTTTGACAGGCAATTTCCAAATCCCTGAGCGCAGCTTCTTTATGAATTTTATATTCTGCCATTTCCGGGCAAAAATCAGTGTCTATGGCAGAACGTAACGTTGTTGTTGCAAGAGTAGTTGTATCCAGAATGCTGGAAAGCCAAAAACGTAATGCTTTATTTTTATCACATTTCAAAAGCGCCTTAAAAGCAATCTGAAAATGAATCAAACCCGAAAGATTAAAGACTTCTCTTGATGGATACTTTTCCTTAAATACATCAATTAAGATCAGTGCATCGTACAAGCGTCCCAGTTGATACAAGCGGCAACTGATTTCAAAATAATGAATATCTTTTACAATGAATTCAATTTGAGACAAAATGAACGCTTTTCTTTGATCACATGCAGGGTGCCCCTTTGTCGTATTGACCCATTTTTCAAAAAAAAGCGCCCCTTTTTTACATGCCATAGAATCAAGTTTGATGATCTCAAGTAACATATAGGAAAACCACAAAGAGGTTTTGTAACGCATGGCATGATCCTTACTGGCGGCATTTACAGGGTCATCGAGAAAAAAGCGTGTAAATTCAATAAATTCACCATTGTCTGCATCAATGGCCAGACATTCTGTAATCAGCATCATAACGTCAACAATATTATCAAAAACTATTTTCATAGTATCGTTATCCCGAATGCCTTTTGTATCTTCAAAAACAATTTGTGTGGTTTCAGAATGTCCTTGAAATATAAAATGCCGAACATCTATATTTGGATGAACCTTTTTCATGGCATATTCAGCGATCATTTGCCTTGCCTGATCAAGAGAATCGTTCTTGTCAGGAATTTTAACAAGCTTTGATACTAAAATCTGCTCGTCATTGACCAAAATTTCTGAAAGTACTTTCAGATGCTCATAACTGTTCCATATACGAATTCTGTCTTCTATGAGTTGTTTTGCTTTCTTTTTTTTCACCTGTTTTCTCCGGGTTGATCAGGTTTTTCGTAATGACAATAACATAAATAAAAAAAGTTTTTCCTCGTGGTGGTATTATTAATGAAAAAATTTACATCCAGTTACCAATCAAAACAAAATTAGACCAGTATGCCGGATGTAGATGTGTCAGTTTTTTTGAAGGGCACAAGCCCTGGAAACAGAACCGGATATCAGTGCTTGAAATACTTTTGTAATGAATAAAGCTGACGTTTTGTCTTCAATATACCACAGTGAAGCAATTACAGTCTGTGCACCAGATTTAACCGCTAAACCAGCCAACCCCAATGCCGCCCTTTCATTGCCCTTTGCTGTCTGACAGGCACTAAGTGCCAGCAGTTCAATTTTGGACTGATGCGTTATTGTTTGACCGGTTGCCAGCAATTTTTCCAATAGATCCGGGGTGATATCTTGTTCGCTGGTCTGTAGAAATGTACTTTGAACAGTTTCCGAAAACATACCGTGGGTTGCCAACAGAACATTTCTATAAGTATTCGTTTTAAATTGAAAAAATAAATTATTGGCAGTAAACGAGCTATCCAGTAATACAGTACTTGAGTTGACCATGTTTTTAATGCTTGCCAGTTCTTGCTCGACAAACTTGAGTCTTGGCCGCGCCTGTTGTGACAGCCCTCCCAACAGAATATCTTTGGTATGTTTTGATCGGGCATTTGAAACTGTTTCTGATGCCTCAATATTGCAGAACCGCAAAGCCGGAATAATAGCAAGAGCATAAGTTTCAATCAGATATTTTTTGCCATCGTGCAAGGCGGAAAAAGGAACCAGACGAAAGGCACCATCGGGCACAAAAACAAGTGTATTGATATTGTCTGTCAATTCAGAAGCATAGGGTTGAATGAGCCATTTATATATCAACCTGGAATATTTGAAAAATCGAAGGGTACGCCGTTCATTTTGAGATAATCCACCCCTGATATGCCTGCAAAGTGATGATACTGCCTGGTCAATTTGATGCAAAGAAACTGATGTTTTTATCATGGATATGTTGTTATGACGCAACAACAAAATAATCAAACGCTCTTTTAAAGGAACTGGATAAATAACAAGGGTCTTATCAGGCAGAGTTGAGATAAATGCTTTTGGGCTTAACTGTTTTTTCCCTGTCACTGAAAGGCATTCGTCATGATAGTAATCTTCAAGCTCTGCTGTTTTCAAATGCTCCATAGCATTGATTACGCGGTAAAGAATGTCTGCTTTTAATGGGGATTCTTCCATGCTTTCGTATTGTTCAATCAATGCAGATACCAGGTCCAGATAAACAGGTCTGACCTTTGTGATAAATCTCGTATGATCCATTTTATGAAAACCTTTGAAAAATTCATTTTGCAGGGGATATAAAATACGCTGTGATTGATTGAAAGCCTTGATTGCTTTTTTCAATGCTCCCATTTTTTTCAGGATGTTTCCACTTAACCAGTAAGCCTGGTATTCAATTTCTGGAAAATATCCCTTTTGGGCACAAAAAATTGCCTGATTGGCATGATCGATAGCATCCTCTATTTTATTCTCTATTAAATATGTTCGTCCCAACATACAATGGGCATGTGAGATCAACAAAACGTCATTAAATCGCTCGCTTGCAGATAATGCCGAAGTTATCGTCTGTTTTGCAATGGACACTGCTTTTGGATGCAAATGACGTTTATACAAGTTCAGGGCAAGAGATGCCAGACAAAGTAAGTCAGAAGACTTGTCATGGGAATCTTTCATTTTGAACAGATAAACGCGGATGTGATCCATTTTTTTTAATAATGACATGACATCATAATTGTTGGCTTTGTATCTCAATAAAGACGCATTCAAAAGTATTTTCGCTTTTAGTCCATAGTGAGATGGTACTTGATTGATCATATCCAGGCTTTTTTCAAAGGTTTTTAAGGCATTCCGGTAGTCAAGATCTAAAGCCTGAGCAACACCTTTATTATTTAAAACTGATGCTGTTAAATATTTGTCATTGGTTTGTTTGATCAATGATTCTGCCTGTTGAAGATATTGTTTTGTTTTATTTGTATGATTATTTGTTAAATGGGCTTCGGCAAGGATATGTTTGAAAAACGCATTTAAACTCAAATTTTTGGAATTTTTCCACTGTTTTTTTAATAATGCTGAGAGGTTCAATATTTTTTGATAATGCCCCTTCTCCTGATAAATTTTTATTTGAATATAAAGCATATCCATAAAATCTGGCTGATCAACAGAAAGTAAATGTTTTTGTATGAACTCCAGGCAAGTATCCAATTGACCATTTTGATAATATTTTTTTGCTTTCTGGCAGCATTGCGTTGAACCTGTAGAATTCTCTCTATATGGGCTGAGTCGCCAGTAATCAAATTGCATGGGTAAACCATCACGTGTATCCCGAACAAAATGACTGGTTTGATTTTTTAAGCGATGTTCACAGGCTTCATCCAACCATTGGCTGGCATCTAAAAAGTCCTGACTGGCATCATGATAATGAATAGACTGTCTGTTTTCAATTAAGTGAATATTAATGGTGCCATTAATGCCCAGTCTTGAACTGACATTCATACTTGTATTCTTTTTTACAAAAAGTTTGGTATGAATGTTAATATTTCCACCATCTCCCTCATGTGCTGTTGCGCTTAACCTGGCATTTAATGCGCTGACAAAAGGTGCATGAAGGTTGATATCACCGCCATCGTAAATGCCATACTTGACACTGCTTGATAAAGTATGATCGGATAAAAAAATCAAGTTTCCGGCATTAAAAAAAATTTTTCCACCGCTTGACATGAGCGATTCTGTTATGATTTCACTATGATTGCGCAAAATTATATCATTATTTGCCTGAAAAACAATATTTCCAGCATCTCCCTGACCTGATGCATCAGTTACAATCTGACTGTAATCATCCATCAGAATATCTTGAGCGTTAATATCTATGTTTCCAGCAGTTCCTTCATTTACAGCAGCAGAATGAAGACTGCTGTTTTGAGTATTTTTACCGGATATTACAAATTGTTGGCTTGCTATAATCGATATTTGCCCACCTTTACCAGGTCCCAGGGTTCTGGTTTCCATGCCTGCGCCATTGATCAAAGAAATATTTTTTGCTTTAAATACAATATTTCCAGCATCGTTCATGTACGATTTTGTTTTAATCCGACTGTTTAATAAGAAAATAGATTGATCAGCCTCAAAAAAAACATTGCCACCTTTACCACCAAAAATGGATTCACATGAAATGTCGGTATCTATAAAGGAGATATTTTTTCCAAAAACTTTAATATGACCGGAATCACCAGATATTCCAGAATCACCATTGACATCGCTTATGACTCTCAGGCGACTATTCGAAAATATCACTTGATTGTTTGCACGAATAACAATGTCTCCACCTTTATTGATGTTCTTTTCAACACAATTGACAATTTCGCTGCTGATGTCCGATGCATTTGCCAAAACATTCTCTGCCTGAATATGCGTGCATCCGCCATTTTCGCTGTCAAAAGTAATTGCCCTTAGCAAACTGTTATCAATCGTAAATTCGCCTGCCCTGATTTGAATATCACCAGACCCGGTACCGCTAACATCAAGTGTGGATTGATTCATTAAATGCCATGCGGTTTTCCGGAATCTTGTGCATCAGAAAAGACTGCGCTTATTATCAGAATAAGTAACATTAGAATTGTTCGGAGTTGTATTTTCATATTGTTTACCTTAGGAACTTGTGACGCAAACACCCTTGTTTGAATATATGCACCAGTTCTTCTATTCCAAACCGATGATCTCCTGTGATATCAGCACCATAAAATGTCAATGTTTCCGGGGATAAATCCATTTGTGTAAAAAAATATAATGCTTTAAGACTATCCATCATATCAACCACAGTATCACAATTGAGATCACCATAAAGCGGCGTTAATTCAAAGTTTTCCTATGTAATTTTATCCTGATCAATATAAATGTTATCTGTCAACGACTGAAAACCACAGGCAGAAATATCGATTATGTAAGTTCCTGCATCCAATGATTCCCTGTAAAAACCATTGATATTGTTCAAATTTTTCAGGGGCGTCCTGATATTTACTATGGCGTGGGAAATGACCTGTCTGGAAACCTTTTCAACAATACAACCTTTAATAAAGCCAGTCACAATATTGGCATAATTATTGGTTTGAAATGCCCAGGGGGATGTTTCGTAAAATTCTCCATAAGTATCAATTGCACGAACCTTCCAGTAATATATTGTCATATCTTCTATGCCATCCAAAGATGTCAAATAATAAAAATTGGTCTCAATGCCTGAAATTTCTATGGGATCATTGAAATCATAATTGCCTTTAGACAATAATATTGTGTAATCAAAGGGGTCTTCGTTCTGTACGTTTTTATATTCCCATTCAAGTAAAACACTGGTCCGCACTGTATTTTGAAAATCATTCTGTTCGGGGTTATAATTTGCTGGTTTAAGGAGCTTAAATCGAAAGGGAGGGGAATTATATTCAATTCGTTTATATACCCGTGAAGACATATCTGATGTTATATTGCCATTAATATCTTTTGCAAAATAAAATATTTGATAGAGTCCGGGGTGTTCAAAAGTCAAATTCTCCCATGTTGCACAATTATTATGAATTGAACCCGGTATGTTTTCAAAATTTAATTCAAGTTGTTCTTCATGATTTTCGCTATAGGGTTGAAAAGTCGGAGGTTTGATTTGAATCCACGAGGAACTGAATAAATCCGGATTATCCTCACAGGCTTGTAATGTATCCAGTTGATCCATGTCATATTCAATAAATTGGGTCTTTGATACATGAATAATTGAAATCCTGCTGGAATCATTTGTCAGGTTTTTGCCCGCACCAATAAAAATATTTTCACTCAATATGCCATCGCCTGATAAATCAGATAGTATATTGCTGCCAAAGCCATCGCTATCATCATCAAGTAAAGGATGCTGAAGTGCATGATCATTAAATGGAAACGATGGCCATTTATCTACAGAATATGTATACAATTCTGTTTGAATTACCGCTTCTTCAAAGCATGATCGAATATTCATTCCAAGGGCAACCTGTTTAAAAAATTCAGAGACAAAAAATTCACCCTCTCGAACATTATCCCGATCCACAGGGCCTTTAAATGAGTCTTCATCAGTATCTGAACTTGTTATGATAATACGATTTTCACCTGATAATGATTTGACAAATGAACCTGAATGACAAAAACCAAGAATGCAAACAATTTCCTGCTTTTTGGCGTCTTCATTTTCTAGCTTGTTTTGAAAATCATTTATCCATCCTGCCAGTTGCGTGTGAGATATCGTTTTTCTGCCGATATAAAACAGTTCGTTAATACCATGATCAATTAAAATAATGTAAACATTGGATGGGGCGACATTCATTTTATTCAGTATATCATGGTTCAATACGTCAGAAATGGTATTTTCATTCGGAATGCCATCAATTCTGCTATCACTAGCATAATTGCTGAAACAATAAATATCATCAGGATCAAGATCACGATCAATCAAGGTATCATAAACAAATGTCAGCGTTTTATAATGCGTATCAGCACCTTGATTATTATCGAGATATCCCTGTAGCAAAATGGCATATCCTTCATTTTCAATCACTTTAACAGTGATCATTTGGGATTGACCATCCTGATAATCCAGATGATCCGATAAAGATGCCTGAATGCTCCAATTTCCCAATTTATTAAAGCCATCGTAATCCAATAAATTGAAATGGCCATATTGATCATTTGTCACTACTGTTATACTGCAATGCTCACCTGAGTTTTCATGAATTAAATGAATTCCGATATAAATGCCGACAGGTAATGGATGAATATAAGGTTTTGGTGTCATTTTCCCGCTAACTGATATGGTGATATACTTTTCATTGGACGTTTTTCCTGGCGCAATCTTAATATTAGATATGGTAACAACATGCGGATTTGATGAGGCAAACGTTACTTTCAATTGGTCTGCTGGTGTTTCAATATCAGTCATTGTCAGTAAAACAGCTTCAGTTGCTTTGTCTTGATATATTGTCAAATCATCAAAATTAGAAATCTGTGGAAAATCATTAACAGGGTAAACTTGAATCGTCGCTATCCCTGTTTCTGAACTGAAAGCTGTGGTCGCACCATTGTATTTAGTATTTGCTGTTTTTCCTGGTATACCGGTGGATTGATCCCATGCGCGAAAATACAAATTTGTAATACCAGAGCAATTCGCATCAGGAATAAATCGAATGCGATGATTCTCTGATGCATCCAATAACCTGGACATTCGTGACATATCAAAAAATGAATTGGGAATGGCATGAAAGTGCGACCATGTTTCACCATCATTTATTGAATATTGCCATCCGCCAAAGGTATCATCAACAGCGTAAACAGCAATTCCCTGTTTTGAAAGTGGATCTATATCTGAAATATCCAGATTTGAAATAAGCGATTGAATGCTGATGCCATTATAATCAGTAGTATCTTCGTCAATTGATGCAATTGTCAGCGATGTTCCCTGCGCCAATATGGGAGCATCATTTTCAGGAATGACAGTCAGGTAGAAAAGCGTTTCATCTGTCAATCCTTCAGGATTGGATGCTGTAATTGTAATAACAGATTGACCATATTGATTTTGAGCGGGTGTAATGATCAATTCATGATTAATAATATCTGAAGTACGTCTCTGGATATTATTTTCAGGAATTAATGTCTGATTTGATGATTGAATAGTCAATGTTAAATCATAGGTATGCGGATCAAAAGCAATAAACGAGATTGGTGAGGCAGTAATATCTTCCATTGTATATTGATTCTGAATCTTTGAAATAACAGGGGCATTTTTATCTCTGGCATAAATATTGAGAAAACCTTGCGTGACATCGCCATACCAGACAGGAGGGATTTCAGGTCTTGCAAGACCATCTACTGGCTCATAAATCAATGTAATATAGTAATCCTGTTTGATGCGTAATGGATTCCATATTTTGATTATCAATTCATCGCCATAAACCGGACCTTCTATTATTGGTGTTTCAGGCAGATCGCCATATACATTGACATAGTAATGATTGACTATTTTATCTCCAATCACGCAAGCACCCACTAATATTTCAGAACCTTGATTGTTAATAAACACCCCGATTTCAAAATCGTTTTTAACCTGTCTGCCATTAACAAAGAGTTTTCCGGTCAGGATGCTGCTTTCTTTTGTGGGGATGTTTCCTGTAAAATGATTGGTTTGTTGTCCTGAACTGCTATAGCTCAATGAAGCCATCTGAAAAACAATGACGATATAAATGAATGTAAATAAGATTCTTTTAATTTTCATACAATGTTGTTCTATGATGGTTTATTAGTTAATGATTTGACCGGTATGATCAGGGATCATTCATATTTATGAATATTATAACATTATACATATACCAGAAAAATATTTTTTGGCAGTGAAAGGTGGTATTTTTTTGTAAAAATTGTTTAGCTGAAAGCCATAGATTATATTCCACTGAAATTAAAAGCTCTGCTGAAAGCTCATCAAAGTAAACAGCGGGTTGGTTAGCAGCAGATGATCAACAGACAGCGTGTTAAATGTCGGATGTCCGACTTTTGGGAAATGCGCCTTAAAGCACTGATAATTACATCCATCATTTGTTGGAAAATTTTACTGGAAATCTTTGCTAAAAACATATATTCTATCTCAATATATTTGGTGAAAATTTATTAATATAATAATAAAAACAGTTGGTTTTATTATTATCATTACCAGTCAAGGAGGGGGTATGGAAATATTACACTACACAGAAAAACATAACATATTCAGGGAGAGGCTTCGTTCGTTTTTAAAAAAAGAAGTCACTCCTTTTGCAGAGGAATGGGAACAAAACAAAATTGTCCCCAAGTCTGTCTGGCAAAAAATGGGACAGCAGGGATTTTTATGTTATATGCTTAAACCAGAATATGGCGGATTGGGGGGAGACTTTTTATATAGTATTATCGTATCCGAAGAAATGATTCGAACACTTCAATCCGGTCTGACAGCAACACTTCACAGCGATATTATCGTTCCATATATTGATTCATTTGGAACAGAGGCAATCAAACAAAAATATTTACCCAAATGCGCTTCTGGCGAAATTATCACTGCCGTTGCAATGACCGAACCTGATGCTGGAAGTGACTTGGCGAACATCAAAACAAGTGCTGTTGAAGACAACAATTATGTGCTGATCAACGGTAGCAAGACATTTATTTCAAATGGTATCAATTGTGATCTGGTTATCGTTGCTGCGCGTGATCCTGAAATACCCAATCCATATGAGGCACTGTCTTTATATATTGTCGAGGATGGCACACCTGGATTTAACAAGGGACAAAAACTTGTCAAAATGGGGATGCACAGCCAGGATACAGCTGAAATGTTTTTTAACAATTGCCGAATTCCTGTAACAAATCGCCTGGGAGAAAAAGGTCAGGGGTTTTTGCTGTTAATGCAAAAACTTCAGCAAGAAAGGCTTGTTTGTTCCATTGGCGCTGTGGCTGCGTCTGAATACTTGATGGAATACCTTATCAACTATTGCAAAACACACACAGATATTGATGGCAAACCATTATCTAAGTTTCAATCCACACAGTTTAAGCTGGTCGAAATGATGACAGAAGTCAAGCTTGGAAGAACATTCATGGAAAAACTTGTGGCGGATCATATGGAAGGTAAAGGCATTGTTATTGAAACATCCATGTGTAAATATTGGACAACAGATCTTGTCAAGCGATTGGCATACGATGCTATTGATTTGATTGGTTTACCTGCCATGCTGGATGATCATCCGATTACCCGCATGTGGCGCGATGTTCGTATTATGTCCATTTTTGCCGGAACCAATGAAATCATGAAAGGTATTGCTGGAAAATTTATGGGATTATAATAAAAATTTGGCATCCTTACATATTCCAGTTAACACTTTTTCAAAAATATATTTCCATATGCAGAGACGCACGGCTGTGCGTCTCTGATCAGAAAAAATGAAAGGATGATAGATGCAAAAAGGAGCTTTAGACGGCATAACAGTCATTGATATTTCGCGACTTTTACCCGGGCCATATTGTTCAATGATTTTGGCAGATCATGGCGCAAGAGTCATTGCAATCGAGGATCGACGGTATGAAGCTGAAGGCCTGTATGTCACCACGATCAATCGAAACAAATCCCATATGACCTTGAATCTGAAATCCAAAGAAGGAAAAAAAATCTTTTTTCAGTTAATTGA
>PEAL01000144.1 GCA_002753725.1 Deltaproteobacteria bacterium | reverse complement strand
CTGTTATCATTGTCTAAGACAAAAATATTTCCTGAACGATCAATGCCAACATCATATGGAAACATGAATTCTCCCTCTCCTGATCCTTCGCTTCCAAAAGAAAAATCAAAGAGTCCATCCTCTGTATAAATCTGTATTCTATGATTGCCAGTATCCGCCACATAAATTTTTCCATTGTTATCCACTGCCATACCATAGGGATCAATAAACTGACGATTGTCTGTTCCATATGATCCAATAGAAAAAATATGAGTGCCATCTGCTTTGAATTTTTGAATACGATGATTGCCTCGGTCTACTACATAGATATTATCCCAAACATCCACTGCCATTCCTTGAGGTATTTTAAACCGGCCATCTGTTGTCCCTTCACTGCCAAAAGAAAAGAGAAAAGCACCCTCGTTGGAAAAAACTTGAATCCTGTTGTTGGATCGTTCAGCAACATAAATAGAACCATTGCTGATGACAGCAATCCCTGAAGGATATTCAAATTGACCATCACCTGTACCGCGCGTGCCAAATTTTTGAGTAAAATGAACCTCATTGATGGCTTCTTGAAAGGGTGATGCTTTATCCCAATAAAAGCCACCGCCGCCATCAGACATCAGGGCTTCTTTTAAATTACCATGACTATGAATACCCGAAAGTTTCTGTGGTAAGATAATATTATCCGCCAAATCTTGACTTTGAATAGTGCCATCCTGAATATCTTTGCTTTGAATGGCGCTATTGATGTTAAGTGCTGAATAATTCACCGCACCTGTTGCGATATCTGTCGATTGAATTGCGCCGGTTAAATGCAAAACGGTGTATGGAATAACGCTATCAGCAAGTTGAAGTTTTTCATATGCAATGGAATTATTGGCAATATCATTATTTTGAATGGCATTTTGAAGCATGAGTTTGCTGTATGGAATTTGTGCATTGCTGGCAATGTTTTCATTTTGAATTGCTCCCTCGCCAATATGTCGATTCTCAATGGCATTGTTTGTAATTTCAATCGCTGTAACAACGGGCTGACCGGATATCAATATCTTTCCGGATGCGTTGGGAAGGGTTATTGTTCTGGGTTCTTGCGCAAGATTGATTACGTTTGTTTCACCAATAGCAAGGGATTGAATATGCGCTTGATGCGTGGTTAATGTCAGAATATCTGCCTGATTGGCTAAAAAGAATGTTGGCACTGAAGCTTGAGTAATGACAGCACTTTGGGCGGTAACACTATTGAGCGTGCTGAGTCCTGAAACCGTTAATTTGGACAGCTCATCAGTTGATGTCCCTGATCCAGATGGTGTTTGCCAGAATAAGCCTCCTGTTCCATCGGTGGATAATACCTGACCGGATGTGCCTGCTTGACTGACACTCAACTTATCTGCCGTCACACTTTCATTGGCCAAATCATCAGTGCTAACACTTTGATCAAGAATGCTATCTGAACGAATGGCATCTCTTGCAATTTTATTAGCCGTGATTGCACCGTTCAAAAGATCACCAGTAGAAATGCTATCTTGTAAATTCAATTTGTTATAGCTGATGCCGGCATTGTCTGCGATATCCATATTGGTAATGGATTGATTCAGGCTAATCTTTGCATAGGGAATATCGCCATTGTTTAAATTGAGTTTTGGATAGGTGACTGCCCCATTGAGCAAATCATTTGTTTGTATGCTTTCAGTCAGAGTCAGTTTGTTATAAGTGATTCCTGCAGATGGTGAAATATCTGTATTTTTTATTCGCTCTGTCAGTTGTATGTTTTCGTAAGAAATGCTGGCACTGCCCAGAAGTTCTGCGGCAGAAATGCCTGTAAGATCAATTTTTGTATGGGAAATGGATGCATTGTCAGCAATATCTCCATTGGTTAAGGCACCATTAAGATTTAGTTTTGAGTAATCAATGTTTGCATTTTCTGAAATGTCTGAATTAATGATCAAACCTGTGAGATTGATCATACTATATGATAAATCCCCATAAGCCAGGTCAAGTTTTTTTGCTGTCACCGAATGATCTGCCAATGCTTTTGTATCTATCGCACCTGTCAGGTGAATTTTTGTGTAAGCGATGGCAGCATTGGCCGATATTTCTGCATTGGTGATGGCATTGGTTAGTTCAAGTTTATCATAATTAATAGCATGGTTTTCAAGAGAAAGCTTTTCTGCTGTCACACTGTTATCAGCCAATTTTGATGTTGTAACTGCACGGTCTGCCAGAAAGCTTGTGGTGATGATCCCAGGTTCAAGCTCTGTGCCTGTTCCCCCAGAGTTCGATGACGTGATACCGCCAGCAGTGCTGATCCAATTTCGACCATCGCTGATAAGATTAATTTCCTGAAATTTTTCTGTCAATTCTAAAGGATCAGAGCCATCATTGGGATCGTAGTTAATACCATCAATGGTTTCGCCATTTTTAGTAATGATTGAAACAATTGTTCCTTTGGGGTCTACTTTTTTGATGGTGATCATTCGACCGGCTGCATTTAAAGCGGATGAAAGTGCAATTCGGGTTTGTCCAACAACCAGAAGCATATCCTCGGCATCAGAAACAACGGCATTCTGATCCTTGATCGCGATCAAACGACCGGAAGCACTTTTTGATCGAAATGCTGACCATACGCTGGATAAGGGCAAATATCGTGCATCAAAGCCAATTTCATCCCAGGAGGATTCTCCTTCTTTTCTAACCTTAATTCCAAGATAATATGCCTCGGAAAAACCCAGTGCATCAGATTCATCTGTATCCTTGTTGGGATCTTTAAATGCAGTCACAGCGCCTAAAGATACTGTATAAAAACCATTTTTGACTGAAACAGTCTGAATTTCATTCCATAGCTCCGACGCTGTTTCATCATCACCATTGTAAATACTGAATTTAATATCATACGAACCATCAGCAACAGGCATTCCACTTTTGTCTGTTATATAGCCTTGAAAATTGACAAGCGGTGAAATCTTTGCAAACAGACATACTGGTAATAAAAATACCAGTATTACCAAAAGCAAACAGTTTGTAATTTTTGGCTTTTGAGTTTTCATGGATACACTCTTTCTTTGTATTTATTTTCAATAATTATTATGTTATCATTATTTATTAATGAAATTATTGACTATTTTTACGAGTAGATGTTTCAATATTCGACAAGAAAATCATTTTTCTTGAGTGAAAACCATTAAGGCTTAAGCCTTGAACGAATCATATGGACCCATGCCGAAAAATTATTCATATTGACATGGATGCATTCTACGCATCTGTGGAACAACGGGATCAGCCGACACTTAGAGGTAAACCTGTCATTGTCGGCGGAATGCCCAATTCCAGGGGAGTTGTTGCCGCTTGTTCGTATGAAGCCCGAAAGTATGGCATTCATTCTGCGATGCCTTCAGCGCATGCCTATCGATTGTGTCCAAAATCTATTTTTATTCAACCTCGGTTTGATGTGTATCAGGCAGTATCCAGACAAATCCATCAAATATTCAAAATGTATTCAGATGATATTGAACCGCTATCCCTGGATGAAGCCTTCCTGGATGTCACTCAAAACAAGAAGGGAATTCTTTATGCTACACTCGTTGCACAAGATATCCGAAAAAATATTTTTGAACAAACCGGATTGACCGCCTCAGCAGGTGTTTCTTTTAATAAGTTTTTAGCAAAAATCGCATCAGATATCAACAAACCTGATGGCATTAAAGTGATCACTCCTGCGGATGCTGATGCCTTTATCGAACACTTACCCATTGGCAAATTTTTTGGTGTGGGAAAAGTCACTGAACGTCGGATGAATATTTTAGGGATTTACACCGGTGCTGATTTAAAAAAGTTTGATGAAAAAGAATTAAAATCTCACTTTGGAAAGGCGGGGACTTATTTTTACAATATCGTGCGAGGAAATGACCAACGCCCGGTTGTTTCACACCGTCGAAGAAAGTCCATTGGAAAAGAAACGACCCTTATTCAAGATATCAATGATCGAAATCAAATGTTGTCTATTTTAAAGGATCTGGCATACGAAGTTTCTGAGCGTCTTCAAAAATATCACCTTTTTGCACGAACCCTGACAGTGAAGGTCAAATATTATGATTTCAATCAGGTCACACGAGCGATTACCTTAACTCAGGAAACAAATAATGCGGAATATATCATTGCGCATATTCCTCGGTTACTGAAAGCAACGCATGCGGGGTTGAAAAAGGTCCGCTTGTTAGGGGTATATGTAAGCAACCTTTGTGATCATAACACTCGCACTTATTACCAACTGGAGCTGCCATTGTTTAAAAACATGCCGAATCGTTCTATCTAAAAAAAACGCAGAAACATATCTCAGCCATCGATTGATCGTAGAATATGTTTCTGCGCTTGATTGATCCGTTCTATCTTAGTGTTTCTTTAAGAATCAGGATATTCCAGCTGCTTCCTCTTTTACTGAAATGGCTATTTTATACAAAACAGTCAACACGAGCATACCAACAGAATAAATTCCTAAAGTAATCATAATTTCCGGAAGGGTCGGGATATATTCATTGACATGATGCAATGGTGAAGGCACAAAACCACCGGAAATCATACCCAGTCCTTTATCAATCCATGTTCCAATAAAAATAGCGACACAGGCAACAGCCAGGGTAGATTCATTGGTTCTTATTTTGGGAATCAGCAACATAACAATTCCGGTAAACATCAAAATCATGGATAACCACATAAAAGGAACCAGTGCTCCTTTACCGTGAAGACCAAAAAACAGATATTGAAGATGATCCAGATGTTCTGGAATTTGACTGTAGCAAGCAACAAAAACTTCACAGAAAAAGAAAAACACGTTGATAATAATACCGTATGTCACAATTTTTGAAAGGGTTTGGATGGCTTCTGTGCCAGCATCAAATTTTGTGAGTTTTCGAAGCAGAAGGCACAGCAATATCAATAAAGCAGGACCTGCAGCAAATGCTGATGCCAAAAAGCGTGGCGCCAGTACGGCTGTTAACCAAAATCCTCTTCCGGGTAAACCACAGTACAAAAATGCTGTTACCGTGTGAATACTCACAGCCCAGGGGACTGAAATATAAATAAACGGTTTGATCCATTTGGGAGGGGGAACGCCCTTGCTTTCAGCAGATAGCGCATTCCATCCAACAATAACATTTAAAAATAAATAGCCGTTTAAAACGATCATATCCCAAAATAACATAGAATGGGGCGTTGCATAAAAAATGACATTTAAAAGACGTTGGGGTTGCCCCATATCGGCAATGATAAACAGTAAGCACATGGTTACCGCAGCAATTGCAACAAATTCACCCAAAACGGTTATTTTTCCAAAAGCCTTATAATGGTGGAGGTAATACGGCAAAACAAGCATGACTGCCGATGCTGCAACCCCGACAAGGAATGTAAATTGAGCAATGTAAAAACCCCAGGATACATCCCTGCTCATTCCAGTCATCCCAAGACCAAACCATAATTGGTAGAGATAACAGACAACGGCCACTCCGATTACAGACATCAATGCCGCTATCCAAATCCAGTAATTTTTGCTTCCATTTAGCGCTCTTTCAAGCATAAACACCTCTTTATATCTTGATTGTCCTTAAGAACAGTTATTCATGGCAATCAATTGCTATACCATATAATAAACTTGAGGGCCTGTCCCTAAACCGGGTTTTCTTCGAATGACATAATTGGATTTAAGAACCTTTCGGACATCTGAATTTTCATCATTCAAATCACCAAAAATCAACGCACCATTCGAAGCCTCAACGCATGCGGGTTGTTTTCCTTCTGCCAGTCGTTCTGCACAAAAATTGCATTTTTCCACAACCCCTTTCATTCGTGTTGGAAATTTTTCCTGTACTTCTTCAATGAATGGGCGCGGATCCCTGAAATTAAAACTTCGGGAACCATAAGGACAGGCAGCCATACAGAATCGACAACCAATGCATCGATGAAAATCCATCAAGACAATGCCGTCTTCGCGTTGAAAGGTCGCTTTTGTTGGGCAGGCACGAACACATGGAGGATTTTCGCAATGATTACAAAGGACTAAGAATGGCGCATGTTGAATCTCTTCTGACATATGCTCATGATGCTGCCCTGGAAATGCATGCTTAAATTCTTCTTCCCAAATCCATTTGATTTCATGGCGTTTATTATCTAATTTCGGAATATTATGCAATTTATGGCAGGCCTCAACACATTGATGAATCGTTTCTTCATGAGCCATTTTTTTTACATCGATGATCATCGCCCATCGTTTGGCTGTCAGGGCCTTGTTACCTGCTGACGTATCGCCGATGGGAGATGCTTTTTTGGGGGCCCCGCCTGAAGCTAAAACATCTGTTACTGGTTTTAAACCAAAACCTGCTGCTGTTATACCGGCAATTTTTATAAAGCGTCTTCTGCTATTTTCCATCATTTATTCTCCTTAGGCGCTATATGGCAATCCCAACAATATGGCCTGACCGAAGCGTAATTGTGGCATTTATCACAAAAGTCAGCCTTGGTGACATGACATCCCATACATGAATTTTCTCCGGTGGACAAACTCATGTTAAACGTAAGGCCATCATTGGTCGAATAGACACGTTTGGCATCACGGACAACCGTATCACGCCATAAATCCAGAATCGCCATATGTTCAGCTCTCATGTATGCTGTTGGCGCGATACATTGTTTTGCCGCTTTCGCTTTATCCGATAATTTGATTTCCGGCGCAGGAGATGCTTTCCCCATATTGAACCAGAACGGAAAACTAATTAAAGCGACAAAAATCGCAAGCCCGATAGCAACTTTATCCCGATCGTATATTTGTTTTTTATTCGGCATCATCACCCTCCATTGACGCTAAGGGTTCACCTCTTAAGTCAGTATCTCTTTCCTTTTCACCAGGCAAAATCAGTGCATTGGCAACCAGCTCATGCAAGCCAGTGACCTCGACGCCTGGAACCCAGTATTCCATCAAGGTTGGCAGTGCTGCTCGATCAATGGCACAAACACACGCCAACATATTGACGCCATGGGTTTCATGCACATATTTTACAGCATTGGATCTTGGAAGGCCACCTGCCAAACGCAATTCCATATTTTCACCAGCATTTAATCCTGAACCACTACCACAGCAAAAGGTTTGCTCGCGAATGGTGTTTGATGGCATTTCATAGAATTTATTGCAGGTTTCTTTGATCACATACCTTGGTTCATCCAATAATCCCATACCTCGTGCGGGGTTACAGGAATCATGAAAGGTAACAATTTTTCCATCATTTCGACTCTTATCCAGCTCCAGCTTGTTATGCTTGATCAGGTCTGCGGTAAATTCAGCAATATGAACCATTTTTGTGGAAGCTGCATTTTCAAACCGGGTTCCAGTAATAGGAGACACAGGTACTTCAAGAAAATCAGCTGGACCGTTCATGGTGTCCATATATTGATGAATAACACGCCACATATGACCACACTCTCCACCCAGTATCCATTTGACACCCAATCGTTTAGCCTCAGCGTACATCTTTGAATTCAATCGTTTCATGGTTTCATGAGACGTAAAAAAACCAAAGTTCCCACCCTCTGAAGCGTAGGTACTCCAGGTAACTTCCAATCCATACTTGACTTTCAAGTAATGAAACAGGATTAAATATCCCATACATGTGTATGTCCCGGGATCAGCAAAAACATCGCCTGAGGGAGTAATGAACAAAATATCTGCCCCTTTTTTGTTAAAGGACGGTTCAAGAGCGACACCTGTGATATCCTCGATATCTTCCACAAAGAAATCCAGCATGTCTTTGAAAGCATGTGGTTGAATTCCTAAGTGATTACCCGTCCGGAAACAATTAGCAACAGGAGTTGCAATCCAGTCAATATTCAAACCGATTAAGTTGAGTAGTTCTCTGGCCATAATAGTAATTTCTGCGGTATCAATGCCGTAAGGGCAGAAAACAGAGCATCGACGGCATTCTGTACATTGAAAAAAGTAATACCACCATTCTTTGAGAACATCCATTGTTAATTCTCTTGCACCATTCAATCGACCAAGAATTTTTCCGGCTGTTGTAAAATCGTTTCGATAAACAGAACGTAATAGTTCAGCCCGAAGCACCGGCATGTTCTTGGGATCTCCGGTACCAATAAAAAAATGACACTTATCGGCACATGCACCACATCGAACACAGATATCCATGAATATCTTTAAAGATCTGAAACGCTCCAAACGTTCCTTAAATCCTTTATGGAGAATTTCTTTCCAGTTATCCGGTAATTTCCAGTCGTCATCCATTGGATTCCATGAATGAGCATGCGGCAAGCTAAGGTATTCGACACTTTTTGGATTGGCTGCATAACAGTACATGCCTTTTCGAATATCCGTTGGCGTGTCCATCCAGCCGGTTATCGGCGATTGATGATGACATCCGTTTATTTTCGATAAAAATGCATCAGGTTTCAATTCATCTGACATTCTTTACTCCTTTTTATCCACCGGTAATCCTGCCTCGATCATTCGATCCCGGAATTCATTCTCATATTCTTCATAAGTATGGACTTTTACAGGATAGTTCCAGGGATTCACATGTCGTTTTGCACGGTTGTTGTTGGCTAAATTCCGTGTAGGACTCATCAGAACACCGCCAGAATGCATCAATTTACTGAAAGGAAAATAGGCAAACAACACACACACCAGGAACAAATGCACAAAAAATAAAGTTCCCACACCATCGGGAATCGCAGGGTGAAGCGATACAAGGCCCATTGTCAATTCTTTGATGCGAATAATATCCACTTTCGTGAGATATCGCATAAACATTCCTGTTGCGGCAATGGCCATAATTAAAAACAGTGGGAAATAATCAGCAGGTAAAGAAATATAGCGTACCTGAGGAATGACAACGCGTCTGACAAACAGATACGTTGCTGCTGCCAACAAGGCAAAGCCACTCAAGAAAATGACTGGCAAGCCTACCTGTAAAATGGAGTCCATTTCTTCCAACATTTGGATTGCAAAGGGAACGGGTTCGGTAAAAAAACGCAAATGCCGAACCAGAACAGCTAAAAATGACCAGTGAAAAGCCAATGCTGCCAGCCATAGCCATTTTTCCCATTCATAAGCAATGCGTTTTCCAGCATTAAATTCCAATTTGATATTTCGGAACAAAGAACGGAAAAAAAGGACTTCAAGCAGCATACGGACGATCACACCCCATAATGTCGAGGGGTTGTCAATCTTGTTTTGCTTGATCCACGGGAGTGACTCTGCCTGCCCGCATGTGGTTGGGATGCGAAATGGGACCGGAGACTGTGCCCAGTTTACGATCCGATAGATCACACCAATTGCAAATGTAATAAATGCAGCATACGGGATAAATACACCAAACAGATATTTCATTTCCCATACACCAGCACCAACCCATGCAAACAAAAACAATGCCACTACAACTAATAGTGAAAACAGATAATTCACATTCATTACAAACCTCACTTTATATATTTTTTTTGGTCTTAAGCCGCTGTAGCAGGCGTCTTTTCAATCAGGTTTGCTCTTTCCAAAACCTGGAACGAGCGTTCTCTGACTTCATTTGCTTTTAAATCATATATCTTTTCTTTGCATGTCATAAAAACATCAAAGCCATATAATGCCATTTGATCCACACGACGTTCAAATCGAAAATAGTCGTTATCATCAAATGAAATCTTTGATGCACCAATCATTTTTCGAACAATGGTTTTGATTTCCAAAAGAAATCCAACAGCCTGTGATGCGGAAAAATTTTGAATGGCGCGAATACGCAAAATAGGATCCAGGTAATTCAGCAGAATCGCCTGATCAACATCATCTGTCAATAACTGATCGAAAAGATCAGTGATATTATTTCGAGTGGTATTACCGACAGGGTTTGAAAAAGGGTCTTGGTCTTTTTTTAGAAAACGGGTGGTATCCTGAGGATATGTTTCGATAATAAGGTTGAACCATTTTTCAATAATTGTTTGCTTGTTTTTGTCCAGATGTTCGATAAAGGTCATAAGTATTGCCAGTTCATTCTTTCAAATATTTATTAATGTTTATCTTTGGGCGATGATCAATTTTTGATGGGTAGCTATAGACAAAATGGTGGTTTGTGTCAAGATCGAAATGCAGATCAAAGCTTTTGATGGTGTAGATATATTCATCGATGTTCACATTTTTTATGCTTTTCAAGAATAAAAAATGTGAACATCACTTATTAAAACTGAACAAACGCTTGATCGGCAGGTGTTGGACAGTAACGACCTGGGCACTTTACACCAAAATCATTGAAATAAATGTCGTATTTATATGTTTCTTTTATACGATTATCATACAATGCGTGAAAACCGATTTCATCAGGAATCTCTTTACCTGTAACAGGTTTACTTAAATCAGTTGATGGCAATGTGCGATCTCTGATGTGCGTCTTATCCTTAAAGTTTGTAGGCCCCACTTTTTCAAACCTGACCTTTTCATAGGAACCAGAATTCCAATCCCAGTCTAATTTTGATTCAAAAGAATCTGGACTTGTTGAATTGCTTCCCTGAACAAAAATCTGAATATCATTGATCTTCTGTCCTGCAGATTCTTCTTCTTCAAGACGTAAACCCAGCGTTACCCACGGCTTGAACTCCCATTCAGACAAGCGGTCGTTGAGGACACTCCCTCTGTTGATAAGTTTTGTTAAATCGCTGAACGCAAGCAGTTCAAACGGTTCCTTCTCTAATTTAACCCAGAAAAGTATGTAGGGTATATTTGTTTCAAGGCATTTTGAAGGATTTGAATCGCAGGATTCATCTTCACCGTTAAATTGAAAAGAATCGCCTAACATGCCATCACAGTTTTGTGTATCCGAGATGAGCCAACAGGCAGGATTCTTAACATTTCGTCCGCTTGACTTAAAAAAAGAAATGCCATAAAAATTTTTTCGATCGACCCCAATTCTAAAACTCAAGCCTGCCATAAAATCATTTTTTCTTTGGCCATATTTGGGATAAAAATTGATCTTGATTTGTAAATCATACTCTAACACTTTTTTTATGACATCCTGCCATATACGCAAATCCGGCAATAAATCGTTTTTAGACCAGTATAAACTGGCCAGCACCCAATTTCGTCCTTCATCTGATTTAAATTGCAGCGATTCAACACCTCCTACTGAAACCAGATCGGAAGAAAATGTTTTATCCAGATTCCACTTTCTGTAAATACTCGTTTGAAGAAAAGATGATTCGTCGAACAATATTTCCGGAGGAGGGAATTCATTGTTTTGTGAATAATATTTAACATTGGTTTGCCGCCTGGCATCAACAAAGTGTCGCGTGTCCACCTGACCGGTTGAATGAATCATTAAGTCACGTTCTGCATTATTGAATTTGAGTGAAAAAAAACCAGCCACATCATCTAATTCCGGAGTACTGAATGTTTTTTTAGGCATCTGTATGATTTTTTTTTCGTATTCATATTCTTTTTTGATTTCCTCATTGGTCATTGCATCCCTTTTCAGCATGGCAAAGCGGAGCCCAGATTCAGAAAGATAATAACTCTGTTCAATACTATTGGCTGACTTTAAAGCATATATTTCGTTTTGACCCAGAAATGCCATGGATGATCCCAGAATACCGACGAGTGTCATAATAATAATAAAACTAATGAGCAATGCACCGGTTTCATCTTTCATAACTTCCTCCTTTGGTTGATCAGAGAACGCAGATCATTTTTCCTGTATTCCCTAATCATTCTTTCTTTGCCATCGCTCTTGGAACAACTGTAATATTATTGAAAGTAATAATATTTTTAGATTGAAGTGATTGCAAAGATGGATAAAGGGCAAATGAAATATCAAACTGAATTGCGGTTGATCCATCTAACCAGCTATTGTTCCACATTTGGGAAGACACATCATCGAACGCCGTTTTAGATTTCAGATATCGAAGTTTAAAATCATGAACCTTATCGACAAACACGACGTGATTAATTTCGATTGTATTGTTTTTAAATTCTATGACTGCATCCGTTAAGTTGTTAT
>PEAL01000143.1 GCA_002753725.1 Deltaproteobacteria bacterium | reverse complement strand
TCATGCCATAAAACTCTTTAATTTATATAAAAATGTATTCCACGAGCAGTCCATGAGGGAATCGTCTTATTGGCAAGTTTGTTTCCTGTTTCTTTCAAGCATATGAGTATGGGGTTTATTCTACGAAAAGCCCTGACAGGCGCAGGATATTCACAAAATATTTGGAATCCTGTATGGTTGGGACCTCTTGCACCAAAAGAACTGAATGAACTGTTTCATGAGCCTTTTGAATTAGAAGATATTTATGAAGAAGCCATTGACTTATGGGAAACTAATTCACGTCTGGATCCAATGGATAAAACGCAAATTTTTTATATCAAATTATATTTACAAAACAGCATATTAACCAAAATTGACAGGGCCAGTATGATGCACTCACTGGAAGTACGCTCCCCCTTTTTGGATATACATCTGGTCAATCTTGCCAGAACCATTCCCTGGACATTTAAATATCGTTGTTTTCAAAGCAAGTATATTTTAAAAAAAGCCTTAAGCACCTGTTTACCCCAAAAAATAATCAACCGTCGTAAGCATGGATTTGGTGTGCCGGTAGGACAATGGTTTGGTGAGAAAAAATTGCAATGGTCAGATATCAAAACGCCAATGATGAACTCTGAAATACCGCGTCTGTATGAACGCCAGCATCGACATCTGAAGAATGATCATCGATTGTTCTTATGGAATCATTGGGTGTTGTCCCAATATTTGAATGAACATGCGTTGAATTGAAGAAAAAAATACGAATGAGAATGAACAATGGATCAATCACATTTTACAACTATTGAACAAATCGCATCAACACACTGGTGGTACCAGGGACGTCGGTGCATTTTAACAAAAATACTGAATTCGCTTCATCTTCCTGAAAAGTGTCAAATACTGGAAATGGGATGTGCCTCGGGTGAAAACCTGTCATGGCTGAAGCAATTTGGTGATCCTGTTGGAATCGAACCCAATACATGGGCTGTTCAACGGGCAAAACAAAAAAATATCGGAACCGTGTATCAGGGCAGCCTTCCAGATCATCTTCCAGAAATTTCAGAAACTTTTGATTTAATTACTCTGCTGGATGTTCTGGAACATATTGAAAACGACGATCTCTCCCTCCTGTTATTGAAAAAATGGATAACCCCCGGTGGCTACATGGTGATTACAGTGCCAGCCTATTCATTTTTATGGAGTTCCCTGGATGATATCAATCACCATAAAAGACGATATACGATCCATCAGTTAAAAAATCTTCTTGAAAAGAATGGCTACTCAATAGAATATATAAGTTATTTCAATACGTTTTTATTTCCCCTCATTTATAGCTTTCGCTTGTTGGATGGTTATTTTGGGAAAGCGCAGCACAGCGATGTCACCTTTCCTCATTTTGGAAATTATATTCTTAAACAAATATTTTCATTTGAAAGCCGATGGATTCCACAAAAAAAATTTTCATTTGGCGTTTCTCTTGCAGCCGTTGTCAGAATATAATATTTTCCAGAATATAATATTTTCTAATACTTTCAGAGAGAAAGAAGTCAATAATGAAAATTCATCACGGTGATCCAACAAAACACATTTGGGCATCACTGGTTATATTATTCATGGGTATTGTTTTCTTTTTTCCTGCATGGGGGCTTAACCAGACATTTTTTGCTTTTGATTGTCTGTTTGAATACCTTCCCTGGAAAACAGCAGAAACCCTTGTACGATCACATAATCCATTAATCACTGATCCGATCAATGGCTATTATCCGCCATTCTTTTATCCCTCACACTGGTTTTTTCAGGAATATTTTAAATTCAATGATGTGCCGTTTTGGTTTCATTTGAATTTTTCAGGCGTTCCATTTTTTCCCTATGGCAACCCTCTGCCATTTATTTTATATGCACTATTTCCTTTGACCATTGCTCATGATCTTCTGCTGTTTATATCAATAACAGGGTGTGGTATTTTTACCTTTCTGTATCTTCGTGACATTCGATTGTCCTTTTGGCCATCATTATTGGGTGCTATTGCATGGATGTTCAATGGTTACGTGATGGTATGGTTTGAGTTTGAGAATGTCCCAATGATGGCACTTGGACTGTCAGCCGGTGTTTTTGCCATTGAACGGTGGTTTTCCAGAAGACATCTGAAGTCAATGATCGGAATGATTGTTGCTTTTGGTTTTTGTTTAAGCACGGCATATGCACATTTATTGATTTTGCAATTTATGTTTTTTGCCGCTTATCTTGTTTTTCGTTTTGTTAAAAATCAATATTCTTTTGATGAACCCCCGGCTGGTAATAAAATGATGGTAATGACTGTTCTTGCCTGTGTTTTGAGTGGTATTATTGGTATGCACTTTTTAACAAGTCATTTGTATTTATTCCAAAGCAACCAACGTCAGGGCATGGACGTTCAAGACCTTTTTGACAATACTGGAAAGTTACTTCCAAAATACCTTGTCACTGCGGCATTTCCAGATTTTTATGGATCACCAACACGACAACTTTGTTTTACCCCCCGCTCCAGCGTCAATCAAGCCTATAACAATTATAATGAATTATGCATTTATTCCGGCATGATCACGCTGTTTTTGGCATTCTCCTCACTCCTCTTTATCCGAAAATCGGCATATATCGCCTTTTATGTCCTTGCAAGCCTTTTATGTTTGACCTTTTCAATGGGAAGTCCTTTATTTGCACCCTTGGCCTGGTGGATTCCTGGATTGAATTTATCAACCCCCACACGAATTCTTTACTTATATGGTTTTAGTTTTTGTATGCTGGCAGCGTTTGGATTTGAATATGTTTTAAATCATAAACAGAAAGGATTGATTTTCATATGGGTGTTTATTTTGATCGTCTGCATGTTTTTGGTTTTTTATCTGCAAACCCATAATGGCCTTCGATGGGCAACCGGTGTTCACAATCTAAACATGCTGTCGCGGTCTGTATACAGCCTGGTTTCAGAGCATTTTCATTGGAAGTCCGTTGTTATTGGAATGCCAATGATATTTGCGCTGGCAAGTTTTTTTCTTTTAGTGCTTTTATACAATACAACAAATGCCTCCATAAAAACAGTGTTGTGTGCCCTGAGCGTTGCTATCCTGTCTTTTGATTTGATGGGTTTTGGACAATTATATAACACGACAACACCGAGAGCTTTAGAATTTCCTGAAACACCTGCAATTTCTTTTTTAAAAAAGGATCATTCTACTTATCGTATCATGACATTGGGCCCCTTTTTACATCATGCCTTTGTTCCTTTTGGCATTCAGGATATCAGCGGGTATGGTTCCATGTACCCTGGACAATATGGTAAATATCTTTTTTTAAGCCAACATAGAGACACTAAAGCAATTCCAACAAATTTCAGCCGATGGATTCAATGTCAACATGCGAATTCTCCACTCCTCGATCTTTTGAATGTAAAATATGTCCTGACCCCCAAAGACATGGTGATGAATACCCCACAACACAAAAAAGTGTTTGATGGAAACATCACGATTTATGAAAACATGTCCGTCATTCCCAGAGCTTTTTGTGTATCGTCCTTTGAAATACCAACCTCAGAAACAGAAATGCTCGATGCTTTAAGACAATGGGATGTATCAGATTTTAAGCATACAGTGCTTCTGGATGAGCAGCCTGATCTTTCCGGGCCGTTACACCCTTCTGACAATACGTTTACACAGGCAGCAGTTGCTATTCAGACCTATCAACCCAATACCATCAAATTACAGGTCAATGCTCCCCGTAATTGTTTACTGGTTTTAAGCGATACCTATCATCCAGGATGGCAAGCATTTGTGGATGGTGTTCCTGAAAAAGTATATCGTGCAAATTACATTATGCGCGCGGTTTATATACCTGAAGGTACACATACAGTCACTTTTCAGT
This sequence comes from Deltaproteobacteria bacterium, assembly GCA_002753725.1. Lineage (GTDB taxonomy): Bacteria > Desulfobacterota > Desulfobacteria > Desulfobacterales > Magnetomoraceae > Magnetomorum. Next base: position 8,192 of record PEAL01000143.1, on the reverse strand, counting down.
TTAAGCCATTGATGTTAAGGTCTGGATGGTTTATCACGATTTTTGGATGGGTGTTTGCTGGAATAATGCTGGCAATAGGGTTTTTCCGGTTTGACGTACCCCCTAGATTGTAAAGAAGTGCCTCCCTTTTTCGATATTGCCAACCAGTTGTTTGGAATATTGGTCAAGCACCTCTTTTCGGCCAACAGACTAATGTTCTGCCCTATCAACAGGACCATATGAGTGAGATATTCGCATTTTTTCCTCCTTATGTTATGTAATAGAGGTTATCTTTTTGGATTTTCAAGATGGTTTCCTTTGATCAAGAATGTCTCGCCACAGTTCCAGACGTTTTTTGATAACAGACTCATATCCACGGTCCGATGGTTGATAATATTTTTGGCCTTTCAACTTTTCAGGTAAATAATCCTGATGAACCAGGGCATGTTGGTTGTCGTGGGGATATTGATAGCCTTTACCATATCCCAGTGATGTCATCAAGGGGGTGGGGGCATTGCGAATATGCATTGGAACCGGAAGGGCTCCGGTTTGTTTGATATCATTTTTAACACGCTTGAAAGCGTCGTAAATCCGGTTGCTTTTGGGCGCACATGCTAAATAAATGGCTGCTTGTGCCAGACAAAGATCACCTTCAGGATGGCCCAAAAACTGGAAAGCATTCATGGCATTCAAGGCAATATTCAAAGCATGAGGATCAGCGCAACCAATATCTTCAGATGCAAAACGAACCATTCGACGGGCCACATACAGGGGATCTTCGCCAGCGGTCAGCATTCGGGTTAACCAATATAATGATGCATCAGGATCTCCCCCCCGAAGGCTTTTATGGAAGGCAGAAATCAGATTATAATGGTTTTCTCCTGTTTTATCGTACGATAAGGAAAGATGTTGCAAGGCATCGCGGGCATGATTGATATCAATGACAATAGGGGCTTGATCTTTATGTTTCGCAACAGCCAGTTGAACAATCAATTCCAGGCCATTGAGTGCTGATCGGGCATCACCATCGGCAATTCGTACCAGATACGCCAGAGCATCGGATTCAATGGTGATCTGTAAAAAACCAAATCCATTGTGGGAATCATCAAGTGCTTTTTGTATAATACAGTGAATATCATCCTCTGATAAAGGATTTAGCACCAGCACACGGCATCGGGAAATCAGCGGTGCAATAATTTCAAAGGATGGATTTTCTGTTGTCGCGCCAATAAGCGTGATCAAACCACTTTCAACATGGTGTAAAAAAGCATCTTGTTGAGCTTTGTTGAAGCGGTGAATTTCATCAACAAAGAGTACTGTTTTTTTCTGATGAAATCTTCGTTTGTCTTGTGCGGCTTCAATCACCGAACGAATTTCTTTGACGCCGGATAATACCGCAGAAAAATGAACAAAATAAGCCTTCGTTTCAGTGGCCATCATTCGGGCAAGGGTTGTTTTGCCACATCCGGGTGGGCCCCAGAGAATCATAGAAAACAGTTGATCGGATGTCAAAGCATGCCAGATAACCGCCCCTTCATGAACCAGGTGGGTTTGCCCGACATAATGCGCCAGACTTTTAGGGCGCATTCTTTCTGCCAGAGGGCGTGTTCCTTCTAACTTTTTTTCTGCCCGATGATCAAATAAATCCACTGACATTAAACCTGTATATCGTTTTTGATCAATTCTTCCACCAATGCCAGTGCTTGATCGGATGTCTCTATTTTCCCTTCATCCTGAGCATCACGCACTTGACGCAATATCTTACCCATCATCGGCCCAGGCTGAACGCCAGATACAATCAAATCTTTACCGGTAATCAGATTCTTTTTGGAAATGACAGGTTGAACATCGTTGTAATAGGATTCGATAAATCCAATGGAACAATCACGATAGGCCTGTCGATCTTCGGGGGTGGATCGTATGCCGCAGGAGGCCTGTTGATCTGCAATGCTCAATAATGCCAGGCCGACAATGTTTTCCCCTGTTTTTCGAATACTTCTCAAAATTGTCTTTTTACGGGTACCTGGTTTTAAAAGGTCTCGAATATGAAGGTGTTCTTCAACCAGAGTGCAGACAAATGCAGCATTTCTTTTGGACAATCGTAGACGATCACAAATTTTTTCTATTTGTTCTTTCCCCAGTTGATCATGACGATAAAAAGTAACTCGATTGGTTTCAGGATCAACGTTCCGGGTGTCTGGTTTTGCAATATCATGAAACAAACAGGCCAGTTTGATCAACGCCATATTCTCATTTTGATTTAAATATGCCAGCACCTGATCGGTGGTTGATTGGAACAGTGTATGCACGTTTACAAGTAACTGCTCATAAGCCTTTAATGCCTCAAGAGAGTGCCCCCAAACGTGTGTATGATGATAATCATTCTGGCTGCAATTTTTCAAGGATTCAACTTCTGGAAACAAGGCTGTCAAAAGATTGGCCTGATCCATTTGCTCAATATATTTGCTCACATCAGAGAGGCGCAGTAATAACTTGAGTTCAAAAAGAATACGTTCAGCAGAAATAGTCTTTATTTTTTTCGCATGCGTTTGAATGGCAGTGATTGTCTCTGAATCAATGGTAAATCCCAACTGGGCAGAGAAACGAAATGCTCTGAGCATTCGAAGTGGATCCTCTATAAAGGCTTCATTGCAAACCTGTCGAATGATTTTCCGCTCAAGGTCTTTTTTCCCTTTGACAGTATCAATAATATCCGTTTTTTGAAAAGCGCCGGGTTTCAAAAGCAAAGCCATTGCATTGACTGTAAAATCGCGCTGTTTCAAGTCTGATTCAATGGAGTCCCCCCTGATTTCAGTAATATCAATATAATTGTCAGGGGATTGCCGGTTGATCAGTCTGAAACAGGGCACCTGGGGTTTTTTATCCATGACAACGCAGACAGCCCTTTTTTTCTTTGCCAGGTCATAAGCAAATTGACGGGCATTGCTACACGTTAGATCAATATCTTGTGAGGGTCTTTCGAGCAATATGTCTCGAACACAGCCCCCCACAAGATAGATGTCCTTGTTATGATCAATATCTGTCTCAAAAATCCATTCAGACAATCGTTTTTCAAGAGATTGCATCAGCATTATTCCATATATATGTAGGTTATGATCGGCTACAGACGACTGATAAAACGAATATTTCGTGCTTCAAGTCCTTCGTTACGTGTCGATCGGGTAAGATCAAATTCAAAAAAGATACTTCGGTCAGGCAAATCACTGATATCAAAGTGTGAGGGATTATCAATGTGTGATGCATGAAAATAGGCCGTTTGATACGGTGAATCACTGTGACGTGTGTCGGTTATCCATAAATGTTCTTTGCTGTTTTTCAGGTATCGCATAAAACCAAATCCACGGTCCATCTTATATTCATAGCAGCACCCCCGAATGGTAGAATCGACTTCGCCCCATTCTTCAATGGATGTCTTCACCGGCAACAAATTGGGTATTAAATAACCGGACATGAAGACATCGACTTCTCTTCTAAGCTCCGATGATACATTATCAAAGGCAACCACTTCAACCCGACATCCTTTATTTTGAAGGGCGCGAACCACCTGTAAAAAATCCCCATCACCGGTCACAAGAACAACACGGGTCAGGGCATCGGATTGTAACAGGGCATCCACAGCCATATCCAGGTCAGAATTGGCTTTGGCAAATTCCCGACCTTCTTCATCAATATAGCGTTTTACATTTTTTTGAATAACCTTGTAGCCAAGGTCTCGTAACGTATCATAAAAATTATTGGTTTTTTCTCTATATGCAGTATTTTCCCTTGAACGTTCGACATCAAAAGCAACATATGCGTTCAACCGAATGGCATCTGCATTATCGTGGCAGGAATATTCCCGTAAAACATCGTAACGCATACCGTAACCGCCGTTCATTGCAATATTTGCAACATCCACATAGAGACCTACCGTGGACGTATATGGCATAATTTTATTCCTTATTTATTAATTTAATTTAAAAGCGGAAAATGGGGTCACATGGTTAATATTAATGAAGACAAGACCCCGTTCCTTCCTGAATTTTTTTATTAGCGATCTTTAAGCAAATGACTGGAAATAACAATTTTTTGAATCTCAGAGGTACCTTCATAAATGGTAAAAACACGAGCATCCCGATAAAGTCTTTCTACTGTATACTCTTTAATAAATCCATATCCACCATGAATTTGAACCGCTTTGGCAGTGATCTGGTTGACCATCTCGGATGCAAACAATTTGGCCATTGATGCCTGACGAGAAAAGGATAGACCTTGATCTTTCATAAGTGCTGCAGACAGCATCAATTGTTTTGCAGCTTCAATTTGGGTGGCCATTTCTGCCAGAACAAACCGGGTGTTTTGAAATTTAGATATGGGGCGGCCAAATTGAACACGATGCTTTGAATAGTTTATGGATTCATCCAATGCCGCCTGTGCCACACCAACAGATTGAGCTGCAATACCAATGCGGCCACTGTCTAAAGCTTTCATGGCAATTTTAAAACCTTCTCCCTCCTTTCCCAATAAATTTTCTTTGGGTACACGACAGTTGTTAAAGGTAAGATCCACGGTATCTGATGCGCGTAATCCCATTTTATCTTCTTCTTTTCCAACCTGAAGGCCTGGTGTTCCCTGTGGTACTAAAAAAGCACTGATTCCCCGATGCCCCTGGCTTTCATCTGTTTTTGCTGTAACGATGATCAATCCGGCATTTTTTCCGGATGTAATAAACCGTTTGTTTCCATTAATCACATACGTATCCGCGTCACAAACAGCCGTTGTAAGCTGATCAACAGGATCTGACCCAGCATGAGGTTCGGTGAGCGCAAACGCACCAATCATTTTACCTTGAGCCATTTTTTTTAGAAAATGATTTTTTTGTTCCTCATTTCCAAAATAATTGAGGGTTTCACAGACAATGGAATTATGCACTGACATGATGACCGCTGTAGATGCACACGAATAAGCGATTTCCATCAATGCCAGCGCATAACTGACAGCATCAGCGCCAGCACCACCATATTGATCCGGTACAGTCATGCCTAACAGCCCTAAACCTGCCATCTTTTTTAAATTATCTTTTGGGAATGCCTTGGTTTTATCTCGTTCCATTGCGGATTCTCGAAGCACTTTTCGAGAAAATTCTCTCACCATTGATTGAATCATGCGTTGTTCATCTGTAAGCAACATTTTCCATTCCCCTATGGTGTGTATATCACCACCAGCAATTTTGAGATATCATCGCTGGTATTTTTCAAGTTGTGGCGAATACTTGAATTAAAATGAAGCCCTTCTCCCTGTTTCAAATGATTCACATGATCACCCACAGTCACAGAAATTTCGCCACTGAGAACATAATTGAATTCTTCACCTTCATGCTGAAACCCGACTCCCTGATGCTCAGACAGAGGATCCAAAGTCACAATAAACGCTTTGAGATGTTTGTTTTCAGTTCCAGGTGTCAGACAGGTATATGCATAGTTGGTGGTTCGTTTTTGATAGGCTTCCACCCGTGTATCTGGATTTTTTTTCGGTTCTCTTAGAAAAAATCCTGAATCCAGGCATAATGCTCTGGATATTTGCAATAAGGTGCCAACCGGTGGCGTTGACTGATTGGATTCAATCCTCTCCAATGATTCAATACTGCATCCGGTTTCATTGGCCAGTTGGGTTAAAGAAATGTTTTTTTTTTCTCTAACGCTCCGAATTTTTTCACCAATGGGGATTTCTGTCGATGCATCCGATGCAAAAGGTTCTGCAACGAGCACATCAGAGGATTGGATGCGTTGCAATGTTTCTTGAGTCATGTGTTCTATCTCCATCAACTATACTCGTAAAAACCGCGACCGGTTTTTCGTCCCAACCAGCCGACTTCAACATATTTTCTCAATAATGGACAGGGACGATATTTAGAATCTTTAAAACCATCATACAGGGTTTCCATGATTGCCAGACAGGTATCCAGACCAATCAAATCGGCCAGTGCCAAAGGTCCCATGGGATGATTCATTCCCAGTTTCATAACCGTATCAATATCTTCTTTTTTACCCACACCATTGTACAAACAAAAGACCGCCTCATTAATCATAGGCATTAAAATACGATTGGCAATAAAACCAGGAAAATCATTGGCTTCTGCAGGCGTTTTACCAAATGCGATGGATAAATCCCAGGTTGTTTGAAAGGTTTCATCTGATGTTGCCAGACCGCGAATGACCTCAACCAATTTCATGACAGGCACAGGATTCATAAAATGCATGCCAATGATTTTTTCCGGACGATGGGTTTGCCCTGCAATACGACCAATTGGAATGGATGATGTATTGGTGGATAAAATGGCATGTGACGGGCAAATTCGATCCAAATCCTGAAATATTTTAAACTTGATGGGTTCATTCTCAGTGGCAGCTTCCACAACAAAATCTGCGGATTTCATATCACCGATATTGGTTGACAGCTTAATGCGTGAAAGGATGTCGTTTTTATCCACATCGGTCATTTTTCCTTTTTTAACGCCGCGATTCAATATCGATGTGATATTATCCAATCCTTTTTGAACAAACTCCTGGGAAATATCATTCATGATCACTTGAATTCCGCTCATGGCCGCAACCTGAGCAATACCATTTCCCATTTGACCGGAGCCAATCACTCCGAAAGTTTTGACTTCCATTCGTCCTCCTTAATGAAGCATTTGAGAGTCGTAAATTCTCGATTAAAAATTATTTTTTCGGATGAGCTATCGCGTGACAATCATTGCAACAGCCTCTCCCCCTCCCAGGCACAAGGATGCCAGACCGGTTTTTAAATCCCGACGGATCATTTCATACAACAATGTTACCAGAACACGACAGCCACTGGCACCAATGGGATGCCCCAGGGCAACACTCCCACCATTGACATTGACAGTTGATGCATCCAGATTGAGTTCACGCATTACAGCAACCGTTGATCCACTGAAAGCTTCATTAATTTCATATAAATCAACATCCGTCAATTTCATATTCGCTTTTTTCAAACATTTTGGAATAGCGTAAATCGGCGCAACCAGCACATATTTCATGTCGATTCCTGCAGAGGCCTGTGCGCCAATGCTTGCCATAATTGTGCATCCTAAAGCCTCTGCTTTTTCTCGTGACATGACAACAACAGCAGCAGCACCATCACTGATAATGGATGCATTACCAGCAGTTGCTTTACCCTCTTTTTGAAATGCAGGTTTCATTTTTGCCAGCAATTCATAGGATGTTTCTCGTGGGCACTCATCGGTATCAAAAATGATGGGATCTTTTTTGCGTTGTGGAATGCTTACGGGTAGGATTTCATCTTTAAATCGGCCCGATCGAATGGCATCAAATGAGCGTTCATATGACATTGCTGCGTAGCGATCCTGATCTTCACGGCTGATAGCATATTTTTCTGAACATAAATCATTGGATATGCCCATATGAAAATCATTGACAATGTCCCATAGACCATCATTAATCATGTGATCCATGAGTTTCCCATGCCCCATGCGATAGCCTGTACGTGCTTTATCCAGATAATAAGGGGCCATGCTCATGTTTTCCATGCCACCAGCAACAACAACATCAGCATCACCAGATTGAATGGCCTGTGCTGCCAGCATGACGGCTTTCAGCGATGATCCACAAACTTTGTTAATTGTAAAACACTCTGCCTCCCAGGGCATTTTTGCCTTGACCGCAGCTTGTTTGGCAGGGTTTTGACCATAACCCAATGGTAAAACCTGACCCATGATGACTTCATTTACATCTGTTTTTTCAATACCGGCACGATCAATGGCTGCCTCAATAACAAGTGCGCCAAGTTGAGTTGCCCCTGTTGTACTTAATGTTCCATTAAATCCGCCCAATGGGGTTCGAACTGCACTGACGATAACTGCTTCTTTCATTAACATTACCTTTCTTGTTTCAATATTTTCATATTTTTTTAAGGAACCAACCTTTAATAACGTTCCCATAATGGTAACGTTATTGGTTCCTAATCTCAAAGAATGCAAAAGAATGTAACATAAATAAACTATTTTGTTCAATGAAATATATTTGCTTTTTCACCAAGGAGACTTCAAATGGGCAAGTTATTTAATCGTGATTCCTTATCAAAAACTTATGATTACTTAGGAATGCTCGAAAAATAAGTTCCCCATTTTAATTTCGGAGACACGATCCTTAATTCGATGAATAGTGGCG
>PEAL01000016.1 GCA_002753725.1 Deltaproteobacteria bacterium | reverse complement strand
AGTTTGCATGGTCAACTTTTTTTCTTTATGAATTGAAATTTTTTCTTTAATTTTCTTAATATCCACAGGCGGTACTTTATCTTTAATTTTTTTGAGTTCAGCCGCAGAGGTTTGAACCTTTTCTTTAATTTTTTTCAATCGTTCTGCTTTTTCTCTGGCGGTGACAATCAAGCCTTCTGCCAGAAAATAACCAGCAATGCCTAAAATAACGCCGGTAACAAATCCTCCGACCCAAAGAGAATAAAAAACCTGCCTCCCTGAATGGATCAAAAAAGAAAAGGACACATTTGAAAACACATCTATTTTTAAGGGATATCCTAAAATCATAGCACCGATCATATAATTAAAACCATACAAAAAAGGTGCTGTTAAAGGATTTGTCAACCAGACAGCAATAGCAGATGCAACCTTGCTTACCCCTACAAGCGCGGCAAGTGGTATGACTATATATGTTTGAAATCCCATTGTGGGTGTCATTGCCACAAAAAAGCCGATGGCGACGCCCCATGCGATTTGCTCAGGTGTTCCTCTCAACCGGATAAATCGATTATATAAATGAAATACAAATCGTTTTATACGACCTGCACCTGTTGGTGGAACGGCTTGATATTCAAAATCGTCTTGCATTTGGTTTGATTGTTAAAGGTTGGTTTTGTTTTTCATTACCTTTTTAATCGTGAATCTGCAACAAAAAAAAATATGCAATAGTGTTCAAAATTTATCAATCTTAAATTCTTGAATTGATGACTGACGCGCTTCAAAAACTGATATTGCTTTTATTGCGTTGACACGCAAATTATATTTCGCTATGAGTGGAATAATTATGAATAAGTGTCCTGTATGCAAAAAAAATTTTTGCAATGAAAACAACAATGGCCTTTGCCTTAACTGTGGGTGGGATTCAGATTATTATAGTGCCGGCATGACCCGATCTGAAGAAATAAGGTTCAAAACAAAATTAAAAATTGCTCGACGAAATTGGAAAATAATTATCTCGTCCATCAAAGAAACACGTGCGTTGAAACCTCAAGCCTCCTAAATAATTCCCTTTTCTTGAAACATGATTTCAATGGTTTTCTGCGTTGAATACTGTGGCTGCCATCCCAGTAACTTTTTTGCACGTTGGGTATCCAGTACCCAGGGGTAGGTGTTGTAATCAACTGTTCCTGGTGGCATTTCAAAAAGAAAGTGTGCATGCCAGTCCAACCAGATAATCGATTTTAGCATCCATTTAGGAAAATAAAAGGCTGGTTTGCCAATCATGCGTGCAATGTCTGATACTCGCATGCTGCCATCTCCAGCAACATTGAATGCTCCATCAACCTGTTTTTCCAGAAGTAACATAAATAATGCCGCAACGTCTGTCTCATGAACGAATTGAAAATTCGGATCATGTCCATCAATCAGTGGCGTAAATGGAAAGGATTGCCAATATCGAGACAGATAATTGTTCGTATTGGGTCCGAAAACAATGCAGGGACGAACAATATTCATGAGTACATCCGGGTGTTTTTGTTTAAATGCATGAAAATGCTTTTCATTTAAACCTTTGTGATTGGCATAATTAAACGAGGGGGGAAAAATGCGGATGGGGTGTTCTTCTGTGAGAGGAATTGGATTATCAGGCCAAGCGCCATAAGCCGTTCCGCTTGAGGCAACAATGATATGCCTGATACCTTGTCGGGAACAAATATCTAATATGTTCAGGGTACCATTGACATTGATACTGTACATTTCTTCCTCATCATGCATCGGGGTAACCACAAATGCCAAATGTATCATCGTATCTGCTGAAAACTGTTTAATATCGTTGAGCAAGGATCCATCCCGAATATCTTTTTCAATAAATGTCAATCGGTTTGAATGAAACGCTGGCTTTTTCAGGTCGATTCCAAGCATGGCATCGCAACCATTATAGCCATCCAGATAGTTCATCAGGGCTTGCCCGATATATCCACCGGCACCGGTGATAGCAATTCTTTTCATCGCCTGTCCTTTCATTTTTAAAAATTTTGTCGTTTTGTTGGTTTCTCCCTCTGAAATCCTCTAAGGCGTCCAATCTAAAATAGGGCACTTAGGAATACTCGAAAAATAAGTTCCCCATTTTAGATTGGAGTCCCAAAGCTTTAGCTTTGGGAGTTACAGAAAAACAACGCATTGAAAATCTAAGGAACTCCCAAAGCTAAAGCTTTAGGACTCCACTATTCATCGAATTAAGGGTCGTGTCTCCGAAATTAAAATGGGAACTTATTTTTTGAGCAGTCCTAAATCCCAAGTGATTCCATTAAAGCCTCAACAGCTCGTCGTTGATCAGGTTCCATTTTTTTCAAAAGACGAGGATTTCGTCCAGAGTGAATATATTTAACCAATGCAAAAATGATATGAATCGGCTCATCCAGTAAGTTTCCGCATCGTTTATGGATATAAATAACGAGTTTTTGAATTAAGAACGTATCCATTTCAGCTTTAACTAAAGCAAGAAAAAAGCATTGTATGATCGGTGATATGTTCCATTGATTGCGACGATACCAGATACCATCCAAAATGTCTGTTCCTGTTTTTAATGCGGTTGCTTTACGCACGTTTTTTTCCAGATATATCACAGCGTCGCCCATACGAGATATCAATTTATTTGGATTTTTTGATCCTTCCCCATAATGATCCAGGATATGCCATGCACGACCGGTATCTCCTAAAATAAAATAATTGATAGCAACCTGGCCGGCATTTTCAAAAATAGCTGAAAAATTGTTTTGTGCTTTATATATTGATATTGCTTTTTCATGGGCATCGATTGCGTCTGTCAGTCGATGTGCCTGACGCAAGTTCCATCCAATCAAGCCCAAGAGTGTTGGTTGCCAGTATAAATTGTCTGATCGTTCAGCTTTTTCCAGTGCTTTATACAAAAAAAGGATCGATTGATCATAGACGTTCATTTCTTTATAGTTCCAGGCAATTCCCCGATAATTCCATATCTGCCGGTCAATATTGTTTTTTTGTTCCTGTAATAAAAATGCACGTTTATGAACAGCAATGGCTTCCTCATGACGGCTCAGATTTCCTAAATACCTTGCAATTCCTTCGAGATTCCATGCCTGCCCTGAGACATGGCGTGTTCTTTCCCTGATTTTGAAGGCCCGATTCAATACTTTTAGAGCTTCTTCATATCGTTCCAGTTTTCCAAGGCCCCAGCCAATACCTTCAAGATTCCAGGCCTGCTGTGATATGTTGCCTTCCTGGCTGCGAAATTTTAACGCCTTTTGCTGAGTTTTGATGGCTTCTTCGTACTGGTCAATTTTACCATATATCCAGGCCATACCTTCAAGATTCCAGGCTTCAAGTTCTATATTGTTTTCATTTTCAATCAAATTCAATGCGGTATGATGTGCATTCATGGCTTCATCGTACCGCTTGAGCCGGGTCAGGTTGCGTGCAATGCGGGACCAATTCCATGCCGAAAGGTCTCTATCTGCTTGTTTTTCTAATAAACAAAGCGCTTCGTGATGTTTTTCAATGGCTGTTTCATAGTGTCTTCTTTTTCCATAAATGCGGGCGATACATCCAAGATTCCAGGCCTGATTGATCAGATCATCAAAACGGGAGTAGTACTCACACGCCTGTTCGTGAAAGTTGAGAGCAATCTCATATTCTTTTAATGACTGATGACACCATCCTATCTGAGAGAATATCCAGGCTTGCTTTTTGATGTGAGCATTTTTTTTTCGAACCGCAAGGGCCTTCTGAAAATAATCAACCGCTTTTGTAAATTGTTTCTGCCATCCCATCTGCCATCCCATCTGTTCCAGATGGAATGCTTGAACATCTTCTTTTTTTGCGAGTTTTGTCAGACAGTGTTTGTGGGAATCAAATATTTCAGAGGACGATACTTCAAAAGGAAGACGTTCTGAGAAAAAAGCGATCAAGGCATGATAGATCTCTGGATCGTCTTTTTTCAAACGTTTTATCCGTGATTCACGAATAATATCAGGAAGAATCTCCCCACTTGCTATTTGATCCATCAATCGAATCAAAATATCCCCATAGCCATCCTGCAGTTTGATTCGCTCGACGATTAAATACAGATCCAAATCCATCCATTGATTTTGAGATAACTTATTTTGAATACATTTCTGAAAAAGATATCGACGCATTTTTTCATCCAGAAAAAGAGAGCCTAAAATATTTCTTCCCAGGCGTTTTTTATCCAAATGGTCTGGACCATATTGGGACGCTGCAAGTAAATCCAACATTTGTGAGCGCTGAAAAACCACTTTTTTTTCACTTTTGGGAAGTTCATAATCGTTGGCTTCACAAATATTCAATGCATGAAACAGGGATGGCGTATCCTCTCGCCAGGACAGAGCTTTAATTGTTAATCCTGCATGAGATAAAGCAATATGCATCAGATCACGAGCAATTAAAACATTACCATCCCAATAAAAATTTTCAGCATATTGCTTAAGTTCCTGGTGATCATAGAATGTTGTTAAAAATTCACTGACACTTGCAAGCATTTTTGTTCGATTGTGAACATGAATGTGTCGCATTCGATAATAATGGACAAACAAACGATCGGTGATATACATAACTGTTTCGTGAGGAGGACAGGCTTCCATGCTTAAAACCCCCTGATTCACCAGCCATGAGATGCTTTCACTGATCCTGGACGATTTGGCTTGAACACGATTTCCCAGTTCTTTCAAAGAACAGGGTTCACCACCTCGAATGAGCGCATCAATCAACAATCGATGCCCGGGCTGCATCGCAAATAGTTGGGTCTGAAAAAAGGGTGTCATTATATCCATCGCTTTTTCCAATGCATGCGTGGTGGAAAGAAGGTCTTCATTGCGAAGAATATCGGCAAGGATAAGCACATTTCTCGGGGTTCCACCTGTAAACCGTGCCAATGCTTTATATTTGATCTTGCTTTGCACATCAGACGAATAATCATGTTTTTTGAAAAATTTTTTGATAAAGCGTTCATGATCCTGTTCTTGCCAAAGGGGTATGTTATGACAGGAAAATAATTTAAATATTGCGTTGGCATCGTCGGGTAAATTACAACCAGCATACGTTGTAACAAGGGTTAACCATGAACTGTTCGTTAAAAAATCTTTCAACAGTTGTTGCGCTGACGATGATGAGAATACGCCTCCTTCAGATAAAAAGGTATTCAAATTTTCTATGCCTATAATGACATGCTTGTATGAAGACTTTTTTAGCAGCTCCCCAATGGTTTTCAAATGTTTTTGCCAGTGATCGCGAGAAGGGGAAAACCATTTTGGGACAAGTTGAAAAGCATATTCACAGGAGATAACCGATTGAATGCTTGCAAGAAAATCATCCGGGTGAAAAATATTGGTCTGGACTTCAGGGAAAAGAAAGCAGGCTATGGTCTTGTAAGGTTTAAAATGTATTTGAAGCCGCCTCAGCAAAAATGATTTTCCACTGCCGTAAGGCCCACAAACAACAACATGCTTTGAATGTATCTGATTCTGATTGTTTTGAATGGTTGAAAGCATCCATTTTAAGCTTGCATCCTGACCGGTGTGCAACTTCAGAATCTGATCATCTGTCATGCTATATGGATTGAATCGCGGTATGATTTGCATTTTGTTATACGAATATAAGTGTTGACGAGAATTTATCATCCTTAAAATATTGAATATATGATGATATTACGGATGTGTCAATCATTGAAAAGGGTTCATAAAAAAATACACATCTGTTTGCTATCAAGCTGGGGGGGCCGAACATTGGGTTAAGAAAAGTGATTGACTTTTCATTTAAACTAATATAGTCAAACAGATTACTTCTTCAAAATTATGGTCCCATCGTCTAGCGGTTTAGGACGTCGGCCTCTCACGCCGATAACACGGGTTCGAATCCCGTTGGGATCATGGATAAAATCAATAAGTTAATGCGCGATACTTAATTGTTGATTAGGATGGTCAAAGCGGTCTTGAAGCTGCTTGATTTTACTCTTGAGATCACTTAACGCTCATTAATCGTTTTATCTTCCGCAAATGAATAAGATTCAAAGAAACATACAATTATAAAGAATGTAATCATAACGTTTTTCATGTTCCACTCCCTGACTGATGATTATGGTTTTAAAGCTAAAGCCATTAATGAAATTATTGCTATATCATACGACCTTGAATCTACCCCTTGCATGAAAAAAAAACAAGTTTCTTTTTTTTTCATATTTCGTACAAAAAGACATGAACAGTCTGGGACTGATACTCCACTATATTTTTCATTTAATTGATATATGCTGAATAGCTGAATAGCTGAATAGCTCATCATAATTGAATTCTTTTAGATTTAATATCCCTAAATAAAATTGAACGCTTTTTTTTTCACTCCGCCCATTCCCATAAAACCCCATTTAAATATTCTTTAATTTCAAAAGCTTCTTCCATTTTTAACACGTTGTTTAAATCCGCTTCCGCATCAGATTTTTTTATCTGACGAATCATTTTCTTGATTGTTGGAACTGACACTGGATTCATGCTCAGATGGTCAATGCCCATGGCGACAAACAAATATGCACATTGGACATTGGCTGCTGATTCACCACAGATGCTGATCATTTTATTACTGTTTTGACAAACATTTGCAACATCTCGAATGATCTCAATAACAGATGGATGCAATGGATTATATAAATTTGCCACTTTCTCGTTATTACGATCAACAGCCAACACATATTGAATCAAATCATTTGTTCCCACGCTGACAAAATCAACATAAGGCATGACACGATCCAATATTCTAACAATCCCAGGAACTTCAACCATGATTCCTATAGGAATATCTGAACGGAAATCCATTTTTTTGGAGTGAAGTTTCTGCTTCTCCATATCGATAATTTGCCGAATTTTACGAATTTCACCAATGGAAGAAATCATGGGAAACAGAATTTTGGTATCTCCCAAGCATGCTGCTCGCAAGATAGCTCGTATTTGGGTTTTAAAAATATCTTCAAGTTCAAGAGACACTCGAATGGAGCGCCATCCTAAAAAGGGGTTTTCTTCTTTTGGATAATCCAGATACGATAAAAATTTATCGCCACCAACATCCAATGTACGAATTGTTACAGTCCTGTGTTTTGCGCCAAGAATTATTTTTTTATACAATTCAAACTGTTCTTCTTCTGTTGGTAATTCCTTACGTACCAGAAACGGAAATTCTGTCCGATACAATCCAATGTGATCAGCACCATATCTTTCCATCAGTACCAAATCTGAGATCATGCCAATATTTGCACCTGTATTCACGCAAAAATTATCCACAGTAATAGAAGGTAAGTCTTTTAGCTCTTCCATCTCAAAAGATTTTTTTTGCTTCAACTCTGTCAATCGATCATATTCTTCAAGAATCAACCCGGGTGGATTTTTAAAGACCAGGCCTGAATTACCATCAACAATAACAAAATCATCTTCCTTGACAGCCTCTAAAATATCACGAACACCGATAATCATTGGAATTTCAAAAGATTTTGCAAGAATGACGGCATGAGATGTTCGTCCACCTTTGGATAAAACAATGGCTTTGAGGCGGTCCTGTTTCATACCCACCAGATCAATGGGAGAAATATCCGATGTAATCAAAACGGTGTCTTTCGATAGCTCACCGATCAGGCCTGATTGAATCCCTAATAAATGCCGAAGCACTCGTCGACCGATATCTTCAATATCCGCCGCACGTTCTTTTAAATAGGTGTCCTCCATTTGAGAAAATAATTTTACATAGCCAAGAACAACGGTTTTCAATGCAGAGGATGCGCGAATGCCTTTATGAATTTCATCGAGAATTTTCTTTTTAAACGATGGGTCTTTCAACAACATGATATGGGCTTCAACAATGGCATCATCCTGCCCAGATAAATCTCGAACACGCGCAGCCATGTTTTTAATTTCAACAAGGGAAGCGGAAAAAGCGTTGTCTAAGATTTTGATTTCATTTTCTATATCGTCGGATTCTTCGCGTTTTACCATATCAAAACCGAAACGTTGACCAAAATAATGAACATGTCCTCTGGCAATGCCCGCAGAAACTGGAACGCCTCGAAGCATGGTTTGTTTTGACTTTTTTCGACGTTTTTTGGGGGCCGGTAATCGATTGTTAAGCGGATTAATTTTTTGTTCCTGATTGATATTTTCAAACAATCCAGAATAGATAACTGCTGTCAGGATTTGAATGGCAATGGTTGAAAAAACCGGTATGTCATTTTTAGAAATGCCATTGATATCGAGCGTCTGCAAAACCATAACGCCCAAAGGTTTTTGAATATAAACCAATGGAATTCCTAAAAAAGTTTGATAAATTTCCTCACCACTGTTTTCAAAGAATTTAAATCTTTCGTGGTGTTGGGGATGGATTGAGAAGACCGGTGCCATTTTTTCAATAACCCATCCGGTCAGGCCTTCGGCTATTGCCATTTTTAATTGACCAACCATATGTTGATTTAATCCATGTGTCGCTTGAAGTACCAGATGTGTTTTTTCTGAGTTGATTAAATAAATAGAACAGACATCAACTTTAAATCGTTTGGCAATAATCCTGACCATCTTTTCCAGTATTGTTTCCGGTAAAATAGATTCTGTCAGAATTTTTCCAATGTCTTCTAAAATACGAATATCATCACGTATCATTGTTTTTACCCCTTTTCTCCATTATCGAACCCATAATTTAAACGATCTACCCCAGTTATATTCAGATGAATAGGATAAACTGCAACATCCTCCAGAACCGCCATCATTGTTGCTTCCCCAAAAACTCAGGGTGAAACGATTGTCTCCATCAATCGTGTATAGTGGCCAATTGTGGGCACTTCCGCCAAGTCCGGTTGATGTATAATCAGGCTTTTCAAAAGGGCCTGAAGATGTTGAAGCCCATAAATGACATTTATTTGAAACAAGCATGTTTTCAAATGAGCAGGAGGAGGCCGGAATAAAAAAATCTGTAACGTCCCCCATGTTTAAGCGCATGACAGTTATATAACGATTAAACATATAAGCCGGTAAAATCCAGTTTCCTGAATTAATGTTTGATCCATCAGGAGAAAGCAAACCTTTGGAATAATTATCTGCTGTGATAGTTTCCACATCCTGAGGTTGATTGATGGAAGCGTAAAGCATCCACCCTCCATCATTGCCAGACATATCACAATAGACCTGATCGGGAGGTGTCAGGGGATTTTCATCAATATCCACCCAATAAAGGCCATCACCTTCAGACAAATTATTGTGAAGCATCGTGTTGCAGGATTGGCCCGCATTTTCCAGGGTGGAACCATCTTGTTGGTCAATGGAGCGGGCGGAAAAATCAATGTTAAATTTAAAATTGGTCTGAGAAGAGAGTGAACGCACAAAGGGTGCAATCAAGATATTGGGTGATGATATTTCCTGTTGTTTATCGGTGTCATAAGTACATTCATAGGCAAGTTCAATATTCTCAATATCTGGTTGAATGGTTAATAACATACCGGCTTTGTATGATGGGGCCATTGGTGCTAATCCATAAGCTGCTGTATCTGGGTGATAATAATCGCCAATGATGTTAAGGATGAGGTCACCCTCTAAATAATCCGTGGTCAAAGCGGCTTGTTGATCAGGAATCCAGGTGCGAGATTGATTAGACGTTCTGGCAATCAGTTTTTCCATCCAGCCTGTATCGCCCATGATCGTTTGAGCAGGGCTTTGATGTTTCAAAGGGAGCAATGCAACAGTGTTTAAATATTGACTGTTGAGCTTAAATAAATACATTTTGTTGCTATCCAATGGATTGGACACTGAAATCCCTAATTGCCCGGTTGCTGAAATTTCATGACGTTCAGGATTATATACAAAGTCAAGTTCCATGCTCCATAATCCCACGCTCTGGTCGGCAGCTTTGGATACGTGCCCCATGGTTTTAATGTTGATAACGTCGGTATAGACCAGTGGCGTTGTTGTGGTTGTATGCCCTAAAATTGCACCTTGCATATAGGGTTGGGCCACCCAGACAGTTCCGGAATCTGTCTGGTCCGCACCCGGGTGTGGGATGATTTCAAGCACACCATTCATATTTTTCAGGGTAAGAAAATGATTGTCACCATAATATAGCCTGAGTTCAACACCATCTTCTCCCTCTATCGTCTTGACATCATATTGAAAAACAGCCTTTTCACTCCCTCCACCAACCCCCCCGCAGGAATATATGAAAGGCACAAAAAAACAAAAAATACAGAGTTGCATCATTTTAATAAGCATTTGTTTCTCTTAGTTTTTAATATCGTTATTAACATTCAAGATATAGCTAACACCAAAGAGCATGAAAAACAAGATGAAAAGTTGTAAGGTATTCGCTGCGATATCTTGCACGGTTGACTTTCTTTACATTATGCAATAAAGTTGACTTTTTGATATAATTCAATTATTTTTTCGATTTTTTATTGATACGTTTACAAAAAGAATTGATTAAGGAATAACGTCTTTGGCCGTTTACAGACAATATATTTTAATACTCGTCACAAGCCTTTATCTATTATCTTTTACAGGCATTCATGTACATAAAAGCTATGCACAAACACCGGTCATCAAGTCCCATGAGCAGGGGTATATCAATTGGACGACACAGGCTGTTATTTCGACAGGTATCGGCGTCCCATCTGAAAAATATCATGGCATGCCAATTGGCCGTAAACTTGCTGAAGAAAAGGCCTTGAAAAGAGCCTTTGAGAATTTGTTTCAAACAGTCTTTCTCGTTCAAATTGATGCTAATATCTGTGCAAATGATGCACAAAAAAATAATCCGAACTGGCAAACTCAAATACAACAAATGACAGAGGCTGCCCGTGTTCTTAAAAAAGAATACCTGTCTGATGGCACGGTTGAGATAACTGTCCAAATGTCAATGAATGGTGGATTTTCACAGCTTGCGTTACCTGATGAAATCCGATATATAGAATCCATTGGTACAATTATTTCTCAAAATCCTGTTAACTGGCCCAAAAAACAAAAAGAACCTGAAAATGAATACACAGGACTGGTTGTGGATGCCAGGGGATTACGGTTAACACCATGCCTTGCGCCTGTGATTTTGGGCAAAAACCAGGATGAAGTTTATGGCCCAAAATACATTAGCAGAGAATATGCTGTTCAATATGGGGTGTGTGTCTATATGAACAGCCTGGAAGGTGCCATCAAACACCAGCGCGTAGGATCTCATCCTTTTGTTGCAAAAGGAATTGGCACTGAAGGAAAATCATTAACCAACATTGTTATCAGCAATACCGAGTCAGCGCGTTTTAAAAGCTCGGTGGCGCATTTGACCATTTTAAAACATTGCCGTGTGATCATTGTAGTTGATCCTGTCTGGAGGTAAGGAATTAATGCTTAAACGTTTGAAATGTCTTGTTACGTTGATATCACTTTTGATATTTGGGGGATGTTCTCTTTTATTATCAGATAAAGAACCGAAAAAGAAAAAAATACCCGATACCCCACCGGTCATTAAAATTGATGATCTGAAAACAACTGTGCATAAAAAAAAAATTGCGGAAATACATAAGCAGACTGATGTTTTCGTTCAAAAAGCAGATACACTTTTATTTGAAGGACACACGCAACTGGCATTTCGTCAGTATACGCATGCCTTAAGCCTTGATCCGGATAATATTCCGGCAGTCATGGGGCTGTCGAAGTGCTATTTGAAGGAAAATAAGCACAATATGGCGTATTCGTCACTGAGTCGCATTGAAGATCGGGCAAAACGAACACGGTATTCGCCAGAATTTTCTTTTTTATTCATTCAGGCCAGCATTTCCCAGGCAAAATGGGATAATGCAGGTTTAAAAAAAATTGAAAATGCCTATAATTTTGCGCTACCTGCTTACCGGAATAAACCTGAATTTTACTATTATATGGGACTGGCCTGTAAAAAGTTTTTTCAATACAACAGGGCAAAAACATTTTTCAGCAAAGTGATCTCCTTCAAAAGTGAATTTACTGAAAATGCATATGACCAAATCAATAAGATATTAGAACTTGAACGCTGCAAAACATGTGAATTTCGTGAAAAGCTGCCCTTAATATCACAACTTTCACGAGCAGATATGGCCTATCTTCTACATCATGAATTAAATATTCATGAGTTGCTCACACGTTTTTCCAGTTACCGTTCCAGGCCGCAACCACAAACTGCTCGAGATATTGACGCTCATCCATTGAAAAATGAAATTCAAGCGATTCTGACACTTAACCTATCCGGTTTATCTTTGTTTCGAAGCCATCAATTTCAAGCGGAAATGCCAATGACCCGTGGTGATCTTGCTCTCATCATTTACGAGTTGAGTCAGCGTGTCGTTCCTCAATCTGTATCGTCTTTTGATGCTCAAAAACAATATGTATCCATTGCTGACATTCGACCTTCGCAATATTTTTATCGTTCTATTGTTTTTTGTACCGAACATTTTCTGATGTTACCCCTTGAAACTGGAGAGTTTGATCCCTATGGCCCGGTTTCTGGCGCTGATGCAATCTTGAGCATTCGTACGTTAAAACAATTTATTGATCAAAATAATCTGGCTGGCCAGTAAGTTTGATGGCGTAAAATTATCAATCGTGATTGTTGATCTTCAACATTCTCGTATGCACATTTACGAGTGATGTCAATCATGGAGTAGATTTATGAAAACCATTCATCATATCATTCAGAAGGCGATTGAAGAGAAATCCTCTCAGTTGGAACTTTTTAACATGGGATTAACCCATTTGCCGGATGAGATTCAACAGTTGACAGACTTAAAAGCCATTTACCTTGAAAACAATCAATTCACAGAGATTCCTGAAGTTGTTACGCATTTACCCAACCTTGAGATTCTTTCATTGGAATATAATCAAGTCGCATCATTACCTGCGCAAATTGGCTATCTAAAAGGGCTAAAAAAATTAAATCTGGCAGACAATGACATTGAAAATTTATCAGAGACCATCGGATCGTTTTTCAATCTTGAAATGCTGGATTTACGGGTTAACCGGTTATCTCAACTGCCTCCGAGTATCGGACAGTTAAAAAATCTTGAAATTTTATACCTGGGACGAAATGAGTTCAAAGAGATACCCGAAGTTCTCAAGCAGCTGGTTCAACTCAAAGATTTAGGGCTGGGGGGGAATCAAATTGAAATCATTCCACAATGGTTTTTCGTTTTAAAGAATTTAAAAATTCTGTCCTTTGGTCGCAACCTGATATCTGAACTTCCAGATGAAATGGCATCTTTGGAAAGTCTTGAACATCTGATTTTGAGAGACAATCAATTAAACAGATTTCCCCTTATCTTACAAAAGCTGCCGCAGCTATCGCTTCTGGATTTGCGCGCGAACGGATTTCCAAATATAAACAATGTGTTGAATCATGTGCATTCTCCAGATGATATTATCCGATCTTATACTACAGTAAAATAAGGATAAATAAATATCCAGGAGATAACATTCTATGCATGCAATACAACAAATTTTACCAAACGATATACTCTATTGCATAGCATTACAATCTTTATAGACATGTCGCCAACGCAGGGGTGCAACACAAAAAAGTTGCACTTATTTTATAATCTTAGTGCCTTTCTTAGCCCTGAAAGGGCGTTAAATAACAGCCCAGGGCAACGCCCTGGGTATAGAATTAATTAGGTTTAGCCCTGAAAGGGCGTTACATAATTTTGTGAAAAGCAGTAATATGTGCCGCCCTTTCAGGGCTAAAATACCTTTATACCATTACCCAGGGCGTTGCCCTGGGCTGGTATTTAACGCCCTTTCAGGGCTAAGAAAAATGTGCAACTTTTTTGTGTTGCACCCCCAACGCAGCCAATATCTTTTTCAGGATATTGATAATATAAACCCTTTAAAATAGATAAACATATGGGTTGGTCTTTTTTTAAAAAAAAATCTGAACATAACAAGATGTCAGAAATGTTGTCACGCGTGGCTCATGAGGTTGATATACTTCAAGCAATAGACGCGATTGATGATACGAAATATGATAAGAAAACACCGGTGTCTCAGGAAACAGCACTGTTTCATACTTATTATGTCAGTGCTTCACCGGATAATCATCGTGAAGTAACACATGTTCATGAAATACTGGCAAGAAAAAACAGAAAATTTGCAAGAGAGTTACCCGCTCAAAATAATTTACAAAAAACGTCTTTTTCCCAACATCATTCTGATACAACGCATCTTTCTTGTGAGCCATTGACCGTGATTGTCCTTTGGGGTGATTTTTATCAAAATGATTCTAAGTGCTTACATGAGCTTCAACACATCATCAATCTGTATCAAAAGACATCAGATCAAATAAGAATTGTTTTTTTATTGCTCAATCCAAATCTTGAAATTCCAGATCATATCCCTGAAAAATATATTTGCACGCCAGGATTTGATCGTGTTTCCAGAGAACTGGCAATTTTTAAACTCGTAGAAGAAGAACACTTTTAAATAATCAATAATAACACTGTTCGATCAATAACAATTCAATAATGTTCGGACATATTAGGAGGAGTTATGGCTTTTTTAGAATGGGACCCCAGTTTACCCTATAAAGTTGCTGATCTTTCATTGGCAGACCTGGGATTTAAAGAAATGCGCTTATCAGATAATGAAATGCCTGGTTTAATGTCGTTAAGAAAAAAATATGGCGATTCAAAGCCTCTCAAAGGTTTGAAAATAACAGGAAGTCTTCATATGACGATCCAGACAGCAATGCTCATTGAAACCTTGTACGAACTTGGTGCTGATATTCGTTGGGCATCGTGCAATATCTTTTCTACGCAAGATCATGCTGCTGCCGCCATTGCAGTATCTGGTAAAGCTGCTGTATTTGCATGGAAAGGTGAAAATCTTGATGAATATTGGTGGTGTACAGAACAGGCTTTACGATGGCCAGATGGTTCAGGGCCTAACTTAATTGTTGATGATGGTGGTGATGCAACGCTTTATATCCATGAAGCGGTTAAAGCAGAAAAAGACCCTGGCTTACTGGATAAAACCTATGACAATGCAGAATTTCAAATTATTATGAACCGCATTAAAAAAGGCTACGAGAAGAACGCAACTTGTTGGACAGATATTGCCAAACATATTCGAGGGGTTTCTGAAGAAACCACGACAGGTGTCAGCCGACTTTATAAAATGAATGCCTCAAAAGAACTTTTATTTCCGGCAATCAATGTCAATGATTCTGTTACAAAATCTAAGTTCGACAATTTATATGGATGCAAGGAATCGTTAGCTGATGGTATCAAACGTGCTACTGATATTATGCTTGCTGGAAAAGTTGTTGTCATCTGTGGCTATGGCGATGTTGGCAAGGGCTGCGCGCAATCCATGAAAGGTTTTGGAGCACGGGTACTCATTACAGAAATTGACCCCATCTGCGCACTTCAGGCATCAATGGAAGGATTTGAAGTGACCACCCTTGAAAAAGCTGTATCCACCGGCGATCTTTTTGTCACCACCACAGGATGTTGTAATGTCATTCGCGGCGACCATATGGAACAGATGAAAAATGAAGCCATAGTTTGCAATATTGGACATTTTGACCATGAAATCGATATGCGCTATCTCGAAACCAGTAAGGACTGTCATAAAGAAAATATTAAACCACAGGTTGATAAATGGACACTGGCATCTGGCCGATCCATTGTTGTTCTTGCTGAAGGACGTCTTGTTAATTTAGGATGTGCGACCGGCCATCCGAGTTTTGTAATGAGTTCAAGCTTTACCAATCAGGTTCTGGCACAGCTTGAATTGGCCCAAAATGATCTTGACATCAATGTTTATACCCTACCCAAAAAATTGGATGAAGAAGTTGCCCGATTGCATCTGGGCCGATTGGGTGTCAACTTAACAACGTTGACACAAACACAGGCGGATTATCTTGGTGTTCCTATTGAAGGGCCGTATAAAGCGGACCATTATCGATATTAAGGAAATAAGGAATCGCTATTAAATAACGTTCCCATTTGAAGTCCCGTGGGGTGGAGTCCCAAAGCTTTAGCTTTGGGAGTTCCTTAGCTTTTCAATGCGTTGTTTTTCTGTGACTCCCAAAGCTAAAGCTTTGGGACTCCACCCACGGGAACGTTATTAAATTTTGATTCCTAAGAAACCATGCTTGAAGCCTCATAAGCGATTTTGTTATTGTTCAACGTTGGTTCTTCCAGGCATAGGAAAACCAACGTTGACATCGCGTATAAAAATACATTTATCAGGGACTATCTTTTACACCTCATAAAAACAACTGCGATTCCTTCCCTTTGTTTTTGCAGAAAAAAGCGCTTTATCAGCCCGAATCAAAAGATCATCCAGGAACTGATCAAAAGGCATCAGTGTGGCAGCACCAATGCTGATTGAATACTGAATAACGCCCTGATCTGTTGGCAATCCCATTCGTTCAATTGTTTTTCTAATTCTTTCCGATGCCATCATGGCTGCTTCTTTACTGCTTTCGGGTAAAATCGCAACAAATTCTTCTCCGCCAATTCGTCCGAAAAAATCGCTTTCACGAATGGTTTCATAGCATCTTTTTGCAAAAGACTTCAACACGCGATCCCCCACAGCATGACCAAAATTATCATTAATCCGTTTGAAATGATCAATGTCCATCATTAAAACTGACAATGCATGATTGTATCGTTTTGCCCGACGCATTTCCTTTTCGCCCTGTTCAAATAAAAACTGTCGATTAAGTACACCTGTCAGATCATCCGTTCTGGAACGTTCAACAATCATTTGTTTTAAGCGTTTATTTTCAATCTCCAGGCCCAAACATTTTTTTCTTTGAGCGGTGAGATCTTCGTTCAAATAGAGATAATTCCGCCCAAAATTGATTATTGGTATCATATCAAGAGGTTTTAACCGATCAATGCTGACCGACAGCACACCATCGGCTTCTTCGTACATAACACCGTCAAGATCAACATCAACCAATAGAATGACTATGCACTGCAATCCATTATCTGATTTCAATTGTTTTTTGCACATGTCAGCATCAAAATCGGGTATTTTGCTATCAATGATAATGAGTTGCGGTTTGTTTTCTGGTGATGCGATAAACGTAGACATTAATTTAAAATCAGATAATTCAGAGATATCAAAAGTGCTGCCATCTATTGATGTTCTTAGCTGTGACATCAGTGTTTGATCATCTGTTGCGATCAACATTTTCATATTGATCTCCTTTTATAAATATTTTCTATTGCTTTTCAACCGAACATGATTGGATACTTTTATTTATAGATATAAGCCAAAACCATGCCAGTGTCTTATTAACGCTAAAACAAAATGCCTCACTTTTGCTGAAGGAAAAAAATTGAGTCCAACAATAATATGCCGAATGGATAGAAAAAGAAAAGATAAGGAACCACAATTAAATAACTTTCCCATTTGAAGTCCCTTGGGTGGAGTCCTAAAGCTTTAGCTTTGGGAGTGCCTTAGGAATACTCGAAAAATAAGTTCCCATTTTAGATTGGAGTCCCAAAGCTTTAGCTTTGGGAGTTACAGAAAAACAACGTTAGATTGGAGTCCCAAAGCTTTAGCTTTGGGAGTTACAGAAAAACAACGCATTTCATGTATGGCGTGAAGATGGGCCGTTGGTAAAAAAGTTAAGAAAAATGATTGAATAAAGAGAGAAGGGGCTAACCGATTTATTTTATACGTTCTTCCTGATCAAGCTCCTCGGTATTTTTATATTTTTGTCGAATGGCAAGAATGACATCATGAATTTCAAAGAAAGCCTTTGAAACTTCGGGATCAAAATGTGTGCCGGTGTCTTGTTCAATAATCTTTAAAATTTTTTCTTCAGGCCAGGGATCTTTGTATGATCTTTTTGATGATAGGGCATCATAGACATCGGCTAATGCTGTAATGCGTGCTTCCAAAGGAATTTCTTCTCCACTTTTTGAAGCACCGATTTGAACAGTTCTGGATTGAATTTCTTCAATTTTTCCAGGGTATCCTCCGCCTCCCCAGCGTTCATGGTGATTCAATGCAATATCTCGAGCCATTTGATCGAGTCTGGATGTTGTGTGCAAAAACAGTTGCGCACCGTAAACAGTGTGCCATTTCATGATATCATATTCTTCATCGGTCAGTTTTCCAGGCTTTTTTAAAATCAAGTCTGTTATTCCTACTTTTCCAACATCATGAAGCATGGATGCCAGGCGGATCAAATCTTTATTTTTTCGAATTTTTTTTATATCAATGCCTCGGTTATGTGCCAGGCGGGTATAAATTTCAACGGTATATCCAGCAACACGTTGAACATGACTTCCTGTTTCTGTTGGATCTTTGAGTTCTGCCATCTTAACCATACGCAAGATCAGCTCACGATTCATCTTACCCCGCTCAATGGCAATGGATGCGTTGCCTGCAAAAAGGGGAACAAGCATCTGGTCTGCATTGGAGAACGGAATAACAGCACCTTGTTCTGTTCTTGCATTGATCAGTTGCATCACGCCCACCACAAGACCATCAAAATCTTTTAATGGAAGCGTATAAATGGATTGCGTATGATATCCGGATTTTTTATCATAAGCTGGATTGAATTGATAAGGCTTTGTGGGATCAATTTGATAGGCATGTTCAATATGTAAGGCCTGTCCACTTGAAGCAACATATCCCACAATGGATGAGGTATCGATGGGTATTGTAAAATCCATATAAAGGTCGGCATTGGTTTTATCAGCAGAAAATAATGTATCATTGTGAACGTAACTGAATGTTAATTGATTGTCCTTAATGAGAAAAATCGATCCAGCATCAGCATTTGCAATTTTTCTGGATTCAAAAAGAATCTGATCAAGAATAGCATCCACATCCTTTAGGGTGTTTAATTCCTCTGTGGCTTTAAGAACTGAAAGGATTCGATCTTTTGAGAATGCATTGCTGTCAATGATCATGGGAGACTCCTTTTACTCGTCACATTTGAATAATGATTTATATTTTTGAACTCGTCAGGCATAAGTTCTCAAAATTTATTATTAAAGCACTTCTACCTGACCCGATGCACAGAAGCAAAATCCACTTTGACCACTTTTTTTGACCTTATACATGGCTTTATCAGCTTTGTTTAATAAATCATTTTCATCCTTACCATCTACTGGATAAAAGCTGATACCAACGCTTGCACCAATTTGAAAATGATTGTCTTTGATATTTATTGTTTCTTTAATGGATTCAATGATTTTTTTAGCAATGGACTTTGTGTTATGTTCTTGTTGGATATCCTGAAGAATGATACCAAATTCATCACCCCCCAATCTTGCAGCAGTATCTGTTTCCCGGATGGATTCTTTTAACCGTGCCCCAACAACTTGCAGGACATGATCCCCCTTTTCATGACCAAAATTATCGTTGATCCCTTTGAATTTATTCAAATCAATAAAAAAAAGCCCCACTTTACTTTCATAGCGATGCGCCCTTGAAAAAGCCTGTAACAGACGATCAAAAAACAATCGACGATTGGGCAAATCTGTCAAACTGTCATACAATGCTAAATATTTTATTTTATTTTCTGCTTTTTTTCGTTCAATAGCATATTTTATCGAGCGGGATAATAAGGCGGCTGTGATATTTCCTTTTAACAAATAATCCTGAGCACCATTATTGACTGCCAGTAAAGCGGTGTTTTCATCTTCCAGGGCAGTATTGACAATAATCGGGACATCCAGCATTTGGGCGTAAAGTGTATCAAACGTTTGAATGCCCTGACTGTCAGGTAAAAAAAGATCCAGCAATACAACATCCGGAGACTCATGTTGCAAATAGTCAATGCCATCTTTTAAACAGTTGACGGTTTCCATATTATAAACTGTTTTTTTTCGTTTGCTTAACATTTTTCGGATCAATAGTATATCAATGGGATTGTCTTCAATCAGCAAAACATGCGTCGTATTTTCAGACATTAACAAACGTTCCTTTCATTTAATGCTAAAAAATTGTCAGGGGCCTTTTTAAAATGGCAAGTGCAATTTCCATGGAGTACAATTATTACGTATGTTCGATGACGCGACTAAGTTCTGAATATAGTTTTTCATACGTATTATCCAGAGCGTTGATTTTACTTGCTGCCAGGATGATATTTTCTGATTTTGCCGCTTGTTCAATATCAAACGCAACCTGTTTTAGTTCCATTGCTCGAATATTATATGCTGATCCTTTAATCGTATGTGCATACAGCGTAATTCGTTCAGCATCATGCTCTTTGATGGCTTGTTTGATCTGATTGATTTGACGAGGTACTTCCTGAACGAACAATTTAATCAGTTGCTGAAATAAACCCATGTCACCATCGATGCGATCAAGGAGGGATTTTTTGTCATAATATCGGGAAGGAATACTGGTTCGATTTTTTTTAGACGATTTGGATTCTTTGGATTGTCCTTTTCCAAGGAATTGTTCAATTTTTTGTTTTAATATTTCTGGTTTAAATGGTTTTGCGACATAATCATTCATTCCCGCTGACATACATTTATCTCGATCCTGGGTCATGGCATTGGCAGTGATTGCAATAATGGGGATATTGGAATTTTTGACCTGATATTCACCTTTCCGAATAAGCGTTGTCGCTTCAATACCATCCATAACAGGCATTTGAACATCCATCAAAACAAGATCGTATGAATGATTGGCAAGCTTTTCCAGTGCTTCTTTTCCATTTGATGCAGAATCCATAGTGTATCCCATTTTTTTTAATATCACAGTGGCTAATTTTTTATTCATTTCACTGTCCTCAACCAACAGGATACGATTTTTAATCGATTGTTCTTCAGTGATAGAAAACTGTGTAATAATGGGACAAGATGTTTCTTGCGTTGGATGACCATCACTGGTTCCAAATACTTTAAACAGTGTTTTTTGAAGCAGGGATTGTTTGACCGGTTTGCTTAAATAAGCGGCAAAGCCAATTTTTTGCAGCATTGATACATCGCCTCGTTGTCCGACAAACGTCATCATAACCATAGGAATATGTTTAAGTGCTATATCAGATTTGATAATTTTCCCCAGCTTGATACCATCAATTTTGGATAAATGCATGTCGATCAATACAAGATCAATGGGATCATTGTTTCTCAACGAGTCGCGAAGAATAGATAAAACATTTTGACCATCACTGGCTTCCAGATGTTGACATCCCATATTATCCAAAAGGTTGGATAGCATGGTTCGGTAAGCAGGCTGGCTATCAGCGATGAGAATTTTTTTGTCAACAATATCCAAAGCATCTGTTGTTGAAGGGAGTGCTTTTTGGGTTTGTTTTTTGAACGCCACCGAGAAATAAAATGTTGAGCCTTCATTTTTTTGACTGATCACTTTTATTTGCCCGGACATCAGTTGAACAATGCGTCTTGATATTGCCAAACCTAAGCCTGTACCACCATATTTTTTTGAGTCCTTATTATCGATCTGAGAAAAGGGTTTGAATAAATCTTGTATTCTGGATTCAGGGATACCAATACCTGTATCTTTCACTTCAAAATAAATTGTCACTGTTTCTTCTGTTTCACTTTTCATGCGAATATTAAGCGTCACTTCACCGGTTTCTGTAAATTTGACAGCATTTCCCAACAGATTAATCAAAACCTGGCGCAATCGTCCAGGATCTCCCTCGAGATCAGTTGGAACATTCGGATCAATCATGCAAAGAAGTCCGATTCCTTTTTCATAAGCTTCAAGGGCAACAATATCAACGGTGTCTTCAACGGTCATTCTTAAATTGAAATTCTGACTATCCAGACATAATTGATCGGCTTCAATTTTGGAAAAATCCAGTATATCGTTAATCAATGACAACAAGGCATTACCAGAGATTCGGATCATATTGGCATATTCGCGTTGTTCCTCACTTAATTCAGTACTCATTAGTAAATGTGTCATCCCAATAACGCCATTCATTGGGGTACGAATGTCATGGCTCATATTGGCTAAAAATCTACCTTTGGACTTGTTGGCGATCTCCGCTTCAATGGCAGTCTTATTGGCAAAATCAACAGCACTTTTTAACTGACGATTCATCGCACCTAACTGTTTGACATTATTTTGTAATTTTTCATTTAATTTTTGGATTTCATGTTCAGCTCTTTTTCTTTCTGTCACGTCAATGAGCTGAATATTAAAAATTTTTTGTCGATGGGATAGATCGGTCATGGTGGTGACCGATGTATTGGTCCAGATAATTTTTTGAGATTGGTGAGAAAATCGAACGTCCAGATGGAAATGGTCAATGTGATTATGGATGAGTTGTTGTTCGTGATCTTTGAATTTAGGAAGATCATCAGGGTGAATATGGTCTTTGATGCTTGTGGTGATCAATTCTTTTTTTGAATATCCCAGTAGCTTGCAAAACATATCATTAAATTGAACGAGTTCACCAAAAGGATCATAAAGAGCCATTCCAACACCTGCGTGACAAAATGTATTTCGAAACCTTGCTTCACTTTCTCTAAGCTGTCTGAGAATATCGGACTTTTCCCAGGATTGTTGGACAGCAATATAGAGTTCATCAATGTCTAGCGGTTTCTGGATATAATGTGAGGCTCCGAGATGAAGTGCTGATATGGCATTATCAAGATCGGCCTTTCCTGTAATGACAATGGACTGAAGATCATTCTGAATCTGTCGGGATTGTTTCATCAGCTCAATACCATCCATACCTGGCATTCGAATATCAACAATGAGAATATCCAGCATTTCTTTTTTTATGATATTCAAGGCATCTATCCCAGAAACAGCGTGCATGACCTGATAATTGGGATTCATTAACTGAAGCCCTTTTTGAACAAAATTGCAGATACGAATTTCATCATCAACAACCAGTAATTTTATGATTTTCCTCTGATTCACTCGTGTTATTCTCCAATTTATAACTCATATAATAGATTGATAACATTATATATACACATACAAGAATATCCTGACAAATTGTGCAATAAATATGCCATTACCATTTTCACTTTTTGTTTTAAACGCATGCGAATATTCAGCTTGTTTTTTTGGGTTGCACGGGTTAAATTGACTGATCAAAAATAAGGAGATTAATCATGGTAAAGCAAGCGGTTAGCTTATTGCTATTTGCTATGATGTTATTTTCATATGATCTTTATGCAGGAGATGTTGACAACAGGTTGATACTTGAAAAATTGGATAGCTTTTCGAGACGGGTAGATGACAAATTTGATGCCATTGACAGGCGCTTTAATGCTGTTGATCTGCGCTTAAACGATCTCAAAAACGATATTAATATTGTTAATAAATAATAGAATAGATACGACGAACCAGCGTTTTGATGATATTAACTACAGGCTTTTAATGTTTTTTCTGGGAATGCTTGCAGTTCTTTTGTGGGATAGACGATCTTTTTCAAACCTTTTAGTGAACAAATCAAACAGATGAAAGAAAAAATAGACTATATGTGGAATCATCTTAAATTAGATATGATCCATGTCATGAGTACATAGTTTTTTTCACGCATGGAACGGGCTTACCTCTTCCCGAAAAGTGAGGATTTATATTGAAAATAAATGAACGTATTGCGCATGCCATTCAATGCCATCAAAACGGTGATCTTGTTCATGCATCACAATGCTATCAAGATATTTTATCTATTGAGCCACAAAATGCAGATGCCTGGCACTTTACAGGCGTTATTGCCCTTCAAACGGGTAAGATAGATCAAGCCATTGAATTCATAAAGCGGGCGGTTTCTATCCGATCGGATATTCCAGGCTATCATAGCAATCTGGCAATGGCATATAAAGAGAATAATCAATTTAAAGACGCTCTCAGCCATTATCAATATGCCCTTTCACTAAATCCGGATAATCCAGTGCTACATTTTAATATCGGTGCTTTGCTCCAACAATATGGTCAGTTTGAAGGTGCTCGCAAAGCTTATGTCATGTCTCTAAAATTGAAACCGGATCAACCCCTGGTTCACCATAATTTAGGAAATCTATTGCTGAAACAGGGAGACGTACAGGGTGCAATAATGGCGGCATCCATTGCCACAAAGTTGTCCCCAGATGATCCGAGCATTCAAAGCAATTACTTGTTTTCACTCAATTATAGCATCGATCATTCCCCTGAGGATGTGCTGCAAGAACATTTGAAATGGGGTAATCGGTATTGCCATACTGAAGCTGTTGATTTGCAATCATTGGCAAGTAAACGCATTCGTGTGGGTTATCTTTCACCGGACTTTCGAAATCATGCGGTAGCCCGGTTTATGCAGGCCATCCTGACGCATCATGATGCACAATGCTTTGATATTTATTGTTATTCAAATGTTAAAAAACCAGATAAAGTGACATCACAGTTAAAAAAAATAGGCTCATCCTGGCGGAATATCTATGGTCAAAGTGATGATATCGTCATTGGGAAAATACAGGCAGATAACATCCAAATTCTTGTGGATTTAGCAGGGCATTCATCAAACAATCGATTGCCCCTCTTTGCAAAACGACCGGCTCCCATACAAATAACGTATTTGGGATATCCGAACTCAACCGGTTTGCCTCAAATGAATTTTCGACTGGTGGATCAATGGTCCGATCCGAATTTGAATCACTGCAGCGGTTCAGAAAAACGTATATATTTACCTCATGGATTTCTCTGTTATACGCCCCAGGATAGGGCGCCATCCATTTCATTAAAACCGCCTGGAAAAACGGTTACCTTTGGATCGTTTAACAATCTACCCAAAGTGAATATGCACGTTATTGAACTTTGGGCTTCTGTCTTAAAAGCCATTCCTTCTTCCCACTTGTTGATCAAAACAAAAGGGTTTAATGACACGGTAACACAGGATAAATTCCTGGAATATTTTCAACAGCATGGGGTGAAAAAAAATAGGATTCAACTGATGGGGAGTTTGTCCGATGAAACCGCACACCTCGAGATGTACAATGCCATAGATATTGCCTTAGACACTTTCCCCTATAATGGTACAACGACAACCTGTGAGGCTCTTTGGATGGGTGTGCCTGTCATCTCATTGGCGGGTTGTCAGCACGCTGCACGCGTGGGAGTGAGCTTATTAACACAAACCAGGCTTTCATCCTGGATTGCACATGATCAAACACGTTATATTCAAAAAGCTGTATATCTGGCAGAACATCCCGAGGAACGTGAAGTGATCCGGAAAAATCTCAGGCCTCTACTTCTGCAATCGTCTTTATGTCAGGGAAAAGAATTTGTTTTGTCATTGGAATCCATCTATCGACAGTGTATATCAATTCAATAAGTTATGAGCATTACCCCAACCTTTGGATACTCCCAATTAACACATAACAAACGTCCCACACCCATAATGAGTTTTATGTCCTACATGTAAAATTGCGGCCATATCCAAATATGGCAAAAGAAAAAAAGGAATTTCTCTGTATTGAAGTTCACCTTTCCATAATCCCGGAGCATCTTTCAGTGCAGGTGAAATATTATAAGATTGGATTTTCATTGTAGATGCTGTTTCCCAGGCTTTTTTGACTTCGCTTAGGATCGATGCTGGTAGCAGATCCCAGATTTCTTTTTGAATCTTTGATGATGTAAAAAAACTCCATCGGCGGATCAGAGATTCTAACAGGATGGTCATATCTGGCAGGAATTGGTCTTTCATTTGCCCCACATGTTGTGGTGCAAATTCAAATGGTGTCAGAAAAACAAGATTTTTTTGGTGTGTCATTTCTCGCGTATACGTTCGTTCGGAAAAATGAGAGCTCCATTGAAGCGGTTTTGGATGGTATCGCAGGTTGAGCTGTCCATCGACAATTAATGGATCCCAGGCATTGCCATTGGCCACCCAAATATGTTGAATATCAAAATGTCCCCAAACGTTCAATCGGCCTTTAGGCTCAAAACTGAGTTGCTCCATCGCTGGCAGGATCGCCTCCAAAAAAAAACCATGATCCGCGTTGTCGCCAATCAGTTTTAACTCCCATAGAATGGTTTCATTGTGTCCATAATTTCGTTTTGAGGTGTGTGGTAAAATGATGGCATGGATGGGCCAGGGGGTTTCTGGATAATTATCTTTAATATTAGTACCGCCTGTTGCAGATGCGTTAAACATCTGTTGCCTCTCTGTATCAAGACATTTTCGCCATACTCTGGCATCTTTTGTGGAAAGCCGATCGGCAATGGCTTTGCTCAATGTCTTGGAAAGAAGAGCAGAAAAATCAAGCGGCAGCCTTACCATTGATGTATTGACACGCCAGGCAATCAAGTATCGAATCAGTTTGGTAGAGTGCATGAAAAACAATGACTTCACAGCTATTCCTCATTTCTGAACATGTTTGAAATACATTTATCTGGATCAAATTTTGCGAAATCAAGTAACTCATAAAATAAGCTGACTTGCTCCGGCACCCACAATCGCATATTCCAGGAGTCTAAAAAATCTCGTGCTTCGGATCTGATTTGTCCGATAAATCTTCCCCAATAAAATTGTTTTTCTGTCGGATCCTTGAGGTTGAGAACTTCCAGTAATCGGTCCTGCTCTTCAAGATACAGCCCGCGTTTAAAAATTTCTGCCATTTCCAGATAGCCGATAAATTCGGACATCGTGAAGGTTAATTTGCCCTCACGGTCTCTGTCTTTTTTGGTGAACAATTGATAGGGAGTGGCATAGAATTGAATATATAATTGATTGAGCATAATATTTTTTTCTTCATGCACAGCACTGCACAGAATATCAGACATGGTTGTGGTTTCACCACCCGCAAAGACCGGAAAAATCTGAATCAATCCCAACCAGTCAGGGCCTTGAGAAAGTCCGATTTCCTGTAAAAACGATTTTAAATGCCATCGATTTGTACAACAAATAAAATGTTTTTCATCCAAAATATTGTAAAAAATATCAAATTTTGTTTGGGGCATTTTTATGGGAGAATGATTGACAAATCCCCACAGAATAACCGAATGACGCGCAAAAGGACGTATGATCGATTCTCGCGTCATCACATGATTACAAAAATAACAATAGTGAGTGTTCGTCAATCGTGTATAATATCGACATCTAAGGCATGAGCCATCAAAGGCCGTCTGGGGTACTCCCAGACGGTCTTCTTTTGCGATAATTGAGGGGAGATCAGGTTCATCAGATAATAGATCCAATGTTGACAGCAATTCTCCCCCGGTTTTGCAGATTCGGAGCCAATCAAAGGCATGTTGCATCGAGAGCATCCTTTAATGCAGTATAATTTTTGATACAATCCGTTTTGAGCCATTGATCAAGATCAATGGGGTCTTTCCAGTTATCATTTTCATAGCGGGAATCCCATTTGATTGTATAGCTTTCCGGAAGTAATTTGAGTTGAAGGCTTCCCATTCCAAGGTATCGGCTATTGCCACATTTGTGTGCCAGACCTTTTTCAAGGACAAGACTCCAGATCAGGCGTTGAAGTTCTTCTGTTTCTAAATTCCAGAAACGAACAGCAAATGTGCAGGTGCTTCCCGCCTCAACAGCACGATTGTATGACGCCTGTACAGTATCTGGTGAGAATTCATCTATTTGGGACACACAGGGTGCAAGCGGCGCATGGGTAAAAATACGCCAATCTTTGATTTTTGTGGCGGTGGCATTCTTTTTAGATGCTGTTTCTTTCCATTGTTGTTTGACAAATTCCCATTTTCCATAGGGATAAGGCACTTTATACCAGGAAAGTTTTGGATCATCAAAGTAAGCAAATTCAAATGACATGCGTCCCATCAGGGCTTGATTGGGACCATGACCAACCCATCCAAACAGACTGTCAGCATCATTGAGCGTACCAATATTGGCACTGGTTCCTCTTGAATCACTGGCAATGGTATAAATATGGCGAATCATTCCTTTGATGGTTTTACTCGGGATTGCATATTTTTTGGCAGATTCACGTAATTTGTTTTCAGGGGGTGCCATGCTGAAAAAATCCCATCCATTGACCTGTTCACCCTTCATTTGTTTCGTAAATGAAGGCTCACCGCTTTCTTTGATGGCCAATGGTGTCAGCGTTTTAGCTTCCAAAAGGAGAACCCCGCAATGTCCACCAAAAGACCGATGAGAAATAAAACCTTCTCGTGCCATTGGCGGTGCAGTCATTTTGATATCTGCTTTTAAGGGGGTCAGAGGTATCAAGGCCTCTGCCATCTTATCTTGTTTAATACTCGCTTTTTTCCAGGGGCCGTCAGACTCTAATTCTTTTGGAAGAATCAGATTCAGCCATTTTTGGACAATCTTTGACGGGTTTGCTGTTTGCCATTTTAAGGTATTCACATTGGCATTCACCCAACCAAAACCATTTGTTTTTTCTCCGCCCAATGGGATTTCGCCTTCTTGAAAATCTCGAAGCAAATGCGTGATCACTGATAAGACTTCCTGGTCTTTTTCAATAATATCCTGAATGTCAATGCGCATATCAAAAAGGAGTTGATGGCCATAGGCAAACAGATAATCACATTTTGCTTCTTCAATGGGTTTGCCGGTTGATGGATTCATGCGAACACCATCCATTGAACACCAGACCTCATCGGGTGCATTGGGATCTTTTAAATAAGCATCAGAAAAAAGGAGCAGGCCACGTTTGCCTTGTGCGCCAAAAATTCTTTCAATCACATAGCGTGTTTTGGGAGAATTTTCACCCCAGAGGGTATTGAGTATTTGAGAACCGCGCTTTCGAAATGCGCCTTTGAGGGTGCTGCCAGGGATAAACACTTCCCAGCCTTCTTTATGATCAGATTGTTTCCATGTCAGCATGCGCATGAACACCGTATCATAGGGTTTACCAAATTGCCTTGAAATAAATCTTCCGGAGGGGCCGCCACCACGAAAATCAGTCAAATTGGATTGTGACAATTCCTGACGGGTTCGATTCCGGTAGCCATTTAAAAAAGCAATAACATTTTGATCGTTTTGAATACTTTTGGTCAGATTGGGTCGGTTGGTCATGTGTTTGTAACGAACCCTGGCATGAGCCACCATGAATTCTTTCCAGGTTGCAGACTTGATTCCTTTGGGGGGCGTATTGGCATCTCCCCAATCCCATTCAGAAATTTTTCCTTCGCCAATCATTTGTTTAATCATAATGTGTTCTTCACGAATCGATAGTTCCATATCAATCCAGGCATCACTTTGAATCAACTTGACCTGGCGATCAATTTGTTCAAACAATTGGGGGAAAACTGATTGCATAGCTTTTTCAAGTTTTTTAAGTAAGGCAACATCATCTTTGATAATCAGTGATATTTCCTGAAAAAGAGTCTTGTCCAGTCCTAATGGGTCAGCGATCAGTTGCCATGTTGAAAGATCCAGTTCCTGACTGGAAGCTGTGCATTTTTCTAGAATATCAAGCGCGCGTTTGGCTTTTTTAGCGTCTTTTTCCAGTGCATCATTGAACGCTTTTTCAGCATCTTCTTGTGTTGAAAACTGTTTGTCACCCAGTGTCTTCACTTTGTTTAACAATTTTTTCTGCAATGGGTATTTACCCTTGGCCAGTTTAGCCATGTTTACTGTTGGAAATACCCAGAATGTTTTTTCCTTTGCACCCTGTTCAGATAACCAGGCAACAATCGCTTTGGGAAGAAAGTTTTTAAATTTTTCTTTCCAATCTTCGGGGCTGGAAATGGGGCCCCCAATACTAATATTTAAGCGTTTTGAAACAGGTTCCGGAAGATCGCGTAAGCCTTCTAAAAGAATACGGCCTTCAATGGCAGCAAAAGCAGGAACATTGGGATCGATCTTTCCCCAGTTCCACCCCACCAACAGAGGATTGGATGCGCTGATATCAATACCAATGGTCGTATGATTTGCATCAGAAGTAATTTCTGGATGTTTTAAAGGTTTGGGCAGGTCGGATGTCAATTGAAGGAGACATCGGCCAAGTCCCTTACTTTTTCCAGCCCCAAACCAAAAACGACCGGATTTGAGTTCTTCCAATACATAATACAATTGAGCGAGTAAATCCCCTTTTCTGATGATACTGTCATTAACATCCATGCTAAAATCAAACACAGAATGTCGAAAAATCGTTTCCATTTTATAGTTGGCATTAGCTTCAGCAGCAGAACGATCTTCATTTAAACGAATGCCCATTCGTAGATCAAAAAAATTATCCTTTGGATAGGATTCTTTAGCGAGCTTACAATCCACACGTCGAATC
Source organism: Deltaproteobacteria bacterium (assembly GCA_002753725.1). Classification (GTDB taxonomy): domain Bacteria; phylum Desulfobacterota; class Desulfobacteria; order Desulfobacterales; family Magnetomoraceae; genus Magnetomorum. Next base: position 3,668 of record PEAL01000016.1, on the reverse strand, counting down.
AAAGTATCTGGCATCTGTGTATTATACAGTCTTTGCCACAGCGCATTGATCAATCCAATATTTTGTCCATTTCTCGATTTACCAATAAATGCATCCATCAGTGCTTGAGCTGTGCCAGAAATTTCTCCTGAAAGAGATACCAGCCGTTGTGTGCCATCGCCATCTCTTGTAAATAAAGTTTTTCGTGCATTGCCCCTATATATAGGAGCTTCTGCAATGAGCTTACCTTTAAGTAGCATTTGTTATTCCTTTCTGTTCTTTAGATTATAGATTGAATAATTTTGGATCATAAACAAAATTTTTATCATAATATATTTTTTCTAATATTTTTTAACAAGGTATCTTTTTTCCAATGGATATCATCATGATTTGGATACAGAATATTGTAATGTAAGCCTCTACTTTCTTGTCGAATCGTTGCGGATTCAATAATGAGTTGTGCAACTGTTGCAATGTTGCGCAATTCCAATAAGTCAGAGGTTACCTTAAAGTCCCAGTAGTATTCATTTATTTCCTTTTGAATAGTTTCAATTCGGCGCTTGGCTCTTTGAAGTCGTTTATCTGAGCGAACAATGCCAACATAATTCCACATGAGCCTGCGGATTTCATCCCAATTGTGGGACACAACAATGGCTTCATCACTATCAGTGGTGTCCACTTCATCCCAGGGGGGAATATTCCAGGATTCGTCAAATGCTTTATTTTTCAACTCACAAATAGCATCATTGGCTGCTTTATCTGCATAAACAAGGGCTTCAAGTAAAGAATTACTGGCCAGACGATTTGCGCCGTGTAATCCAGTGCAGGCAGTTTCTCCAATAGCATACAGGCGTTTAATATCTGTGCGACCGTTCAAATCGGTAGCCAATCCACCGCACATGTAGTGGGCTGCAGGTACAACAGGAATCGGTTCCTTTAATAAATCAATGCCATATGACATACATTTTTGATAAATATTGGGAAATCTTTTGATAATGGTTTCAGGTTTTTTATGGGAAATATCTAAAAAGACAGAATCATCACCAGACATTTTGAGTTCATGATCAATTGCTCGAGCAACAACATCTCTACAGGCTAAATCTTTTCTGGGATCGTATTTTTCCATAAAGGATTCTCCAGCAGCATTGATCAGAATTCCGCCTTCTCCACGAACCGCTTCAGAAATTAAAAAGTTTTTTGCATCCGGGTGATACAGACAGGTTGGATGAAATTGAACAAATTCAAGGTTTGCAACACTGGCGCCTGCGCGATAGCCCATAGCAATGCCGTCGCCTGTTGCAACATCAGGATTGCTTGTATACAAATAAACCTTTCCTGCCCCACCGGTTGACAGAAAGGTCATTTTTGAATGAAATGTTTTTACACGGCTGTTTTCAACATCCAAAACATATGCACCACAGCAAATATCATCGCGTGATGATATAACCATCCCTCGTTTCATGCGAACAGAATAAGTGATCAGATCAATGGCAATATGATTTTCCAGAAGTTTGATATTAGGGGTTTCCTTGACTTTGTTCAGCAAGACTTCTTCAACAGCTCGGCCTGTCATATCCTGGGCATGAACAATACGATTTTTTGAGTGTCCGCCTTCACGCCCCAGGTCCAGTCTTTCATGGCCATGATCATTTTTTGTATTAAATTGAACCCCATAATCAATCAATTCTTTAATACGATCCGGGCCTTCATTAACAACCATTTCAACCGATTCGAGGTTGCAAAGGCCATCACCGGCTTCAAGCGTATCTTTGATGTGCAACTCAAAGGAATCTTTTAAACCAAAGACAGAGGCAATTCCCCCCTGTGCAAAATTGGTATTGGTATCTTTGGCGCCTTTTTTGGTAATCAGCATGACCGTTCCATGAGGTGCCAGTTTGATTGCTAAAGATAAGCCTGCAACGCCTGTACCGATAATTAAAAAATCTGTTTGATCGTCCATAATTGTTCCATAAAAAAAAAGACCATGTTCCAGAAAATCTGAAATATGTTGAAAAATCATCTTGTTAATGGGTATCTATATTCTAAATTCTACGTCAAACGTCCGGAACGTTTTCGTTGAGAAGATTTTCCAATGATAAAACCAACAGCCAAAACGCCCAGTGCCAGACCAAATCCCCAAAATAATTGATTGGATTCCAATATTGCTTTTTCTTCTTTAAGCTGAACCAGTTCTGCCTGACGTTGATCCATCTGTTGAGAGATTTGATCATGTGTTTTTTTAAGAGCAGTGTATTTTTGACACCCTTTATCAAGGGTATCATACTTTTCTTTGAGCGCTTTTAGTTCTAACACTTTTTTGCTCAGTTCACGATTGATATCTTTGTTTTCTTTAATGAGATTTTCATTCTCACTGGCAAGTGATGTCGATTTTTCTTTTAGCTTTTCATGTTCTTTCTCAAGGCGTTCAAGAAGATCTTTTTTAGGGATATCCGTTGATAAAAACCGTGTCATTACCCATCCCACTTTACTTTCAGACGTTTCCACACGTGTCCATTCTTCCAGGCTTTCTATAATTTCAACAGGTTCACCGGAATTAACAAGCCCCACCACTTTGTAAGAGACATCGGGTCCTGTTCGCAATGTTATTCGCATACGTTCTGTCACATAACGCGTTTCTGAAAAAGCAGTGGTTACCAATAATAGGCAGGTAACAACGAAGAATAAAAACATTTTCATTTTCATTACGCACTCTCCATTTTGATTTTGTTTTACTAAGGTGATCAAAAAAAAATGATTCCTTATTATTAACACAATTTTTTGGAAAAGTCTTCATTCTATCAATAATTTCTTTGGTGAAAGAATGTCATCATATGTGCCATCGATTGAATATTTTTTCAATATCAAGCATATAAGAAGAATAAAAATGATCAGCACCTTCAATAATATCTAATTGTGCCTCTGAATGGCAGGCCGTCAAAAATTTTTTAATCAGATCAGGTGGCGCATATGTGTCCCTGCTGCCTGTGACGACATGTATGAGATTAGGGAACTGTTGAATCTCCGAAAAATCCATAAATGCAATGGGTGGTGAGATCATCATTGCATGAGAATAATCAAGTTTTGTTTGAGCGGCATGTGCAAGAACCCATGATCCAAATGAATAGCCGATGAGGTCAATCTGATAAATACCTTTTGTTTTTAAAAAAGATATCACTGCTTTTAAATCATCTTGTTCGCCGATACCATCATCAAAAACACCCGTGCTATATCCCACACCTCTAAAATTAAAACGCACTGTTGAGAGACCTTTTGAAGCAAATACTTGCTGAGCTGTCTGGACAATTGGATTATCCATATTTCCACCCATCAATGAATGCGGATGCATAATAACGATTGCGTGCATGTCGCTTTGTTCATCAATACAGGCTGCAATGGTTTCTTTTCCGTTGGGGATAGTGATATGTTTTTCCATTTTTTGATTCCCTCAGTTTTTTATATTTTATACCAGGATTTTTTCAGAATCCCGAAGCAGAGGTTAGGACTGCTCGAAAAATAAGTTCTCCATTTTAATTTCGGAGACACGATCCTTAATTCGATGAATAGTGGAGTCCTAAAGCTTTAGCTTTGGGAGTTCCTTAGATTTTCAATGCGTTGTTTTTCTGTAACTCCCAAAGCTAAAGCTTTGGGACTCCAATCTAAAATGGGGAACTTATTTTTCGAGTATTCCT
>PEAL01000142.1 GCA_002753725.1 Deltaproteobacteria bacterium | reverse complement strand
CAGCCCAGGGCATCGCCCTGGGTAAATAAGTAATAAAATATAGCCCTGAAAGGGCGTTACATAATATTATGATTAAGTTGTAATATGTGCCGCCCTTTCAGGGCTAAAACACCTCTATGCCATTACCCAGGGCGTTGCCCTGGGCTGTTATTTAACGCCCTTTCAGGGCTAAGAAAAAAGTGCAACTTTTTTGTGTTGCACCCCCCTTGAGGGAGGTTAGGGGCCCTCAAGGGGCCCAAAAGTTGATACTGTCGTTGCAGCTCCAATCCATTTATGATAATTAAAATAAATAATCATGATGTAACAACAAAATTGGATATAATTGGATATTTTTTTGGATATAAAAACCATTATGAACAATCAAACTTTAAAACTAATTGCTGAAATAGATGAATTTAAAGGATTCTGGAAAGGCATAAATATTTCAGACCAAGATATGCTATCAAGATTTAGAATTGTTGCTACAATTGAATCTATTGGATCATCAACTCGTATAGAAGGAGCAATGTTAACAGATCGTGAAGTTGAAAATCTTTTAGAAGGACTTAACACAAATTCATTTCAAAATAGAGATGAACAAGAAGTAGCAGGATATGCTGATGCTATGCGCCAGATTTATTCCTCACATTCTGAAATAAATTTTTCTGAAAACAATATAAAATACCTCCATAAAATTTTGATGAATTATTCAATTAAAGACCAGTGGCATATGGGAAACTATAAAAAACATCCTAATCATGTAGCTGTATTTAAAAATGGAAAACAAACCCAGATTATATTTGAAACGGCATCTCCTTTTGAAACACCTCATAAAATGAATGAACTGATAAACGACTATCAAAAAAAATTAAAAAAAGAACATCCGTTAATTGTTATTTCTGATTTCGTGCTTCATTTTCTTGCTATTCATCCTTTTCAAGATGGTAATGGAAGATTATCACGCATCCTGACCAATCTCTTATTGATTAAATATGGTTATGATTATGTCCAGTATAGTTCACACGAACGTATTATTGAAGCTAATAAAAAACAATACTATATATCGCTTCGAAAAAGCCAACATGCTTTAAAAGAATCTCAATCAGACTTAACCTGGACTGAGTTTTTTCTTGAAGTATTAAAAAAACAAAAGGATTCCCTTTTAGAAAAAATTCAACGAGAAAAACTTGCGAATACATTACCCGGATTATCCTTAAAAATTATGGATATTGCTAAACAACATGGTAGAGTTAACATTTCATTTCTTGAAAAAACTTTACAGGAGAATCGAAACACCATAAAAAAACATATACAACAGCTTTGTAAGCAAAATTTATTGATTCTTCATGGTAAAGGACGTGGTGTATATTATACTTTATGATGGGGGTACAATGAATGAGATAATTGATCCTTAGCGTACGTTTTCGTCCCGTTGGGATTCAAACCCTTTTAACAACTTTTCCATTAGAACCCAATAAAGGGTTTAAAGGATTTTTTTTTGATGAAAAAAAAGATACGCGTTTTAGTTGTGGATGATTCGGCACTGGTTCGAAAAACGTTGGCAGATATGCTGTCATCAGATCCAGACATCGAAATTATGGCAACGGCGTCAGATCCTTTTGTTGCTGCGGACAAAATAAAAAACGAAATTCCAGATGTCATCACACTGGATGTCGAAATGCCCAAAATGGATGGAATTACTTTTTTAAAGAAAATCATGACACAACATCCCATTCCGGTCATTATTTGTTCCACACTGACAGACAAAGGAACAGAAACAGCCTTTAAAGCCCTTGAGTATGGCGCTGTAGAAATTATCACAAAACCCAAATTGGGAACCAAACAATTTTTGGAAGAATCCAAAGTACGTTTATGTGATTCTGTCAAAGCAGCCGCACGCGCAAGAGTGAAACGAATATCTCCCCGACGAAAGGTCGAACCTAAATTAACAGCCGATGCCATCATCGCCAAACCCACCTCCCGGGCAATGATTGAAACAACGGATAAAATTATTTCTGTGGGTGCATCAACCGGAGGAACAGAAGCTTTGAGCGTATTTTTGGAGGCATTGCCCCAGGATGCTCCAGGCATTGTCATTGTGCAACATATGCCTGAACATTTTACCGCAAGCTTTGCAAAGCGCCTGAATATGACATGCAGGGTCACTGTCAAAGAAGCTCAGGACAATGATACTATTCTTCGAGGGCGTGCCCTCATTGCACCCGGTAATTATCATTTATTGTTAAAGCGAAGTGGCGCAAGATATTATGTTCAAATTAAATCTGGGCCGCTGGTGAGCCGACATCGACCATCGGTTGATGTTTTATTTCGGTCAACCGCCCGATATGCAGGCGCAAATGCTATTGGCGTTATCATGACAGGAATGGGGGATGATGGCGCACAAGGCATGCTGGAAATGAAAGAAGCGGGTGCAAAAACAATTGCACAGGATGAAGCCACATCTGTTGTTTTTGGTATGCCACAAGAAGCCATTAAACGCGGTGGTGTAGACCTCATTCTACCGCTTCAGAAGATTGCGCCAGCTATTTTGAGGGAAAGTGGGGTACGCTAAGGAATCACGTTATTTTTCGAGCATTCCTTCGTTACTTATATTAATCAGGAATTTTTCAAATCAAACAAGACAATACTCTAAGAATTAAACATGAAGACAATTACCCAAAATGCTAAACAGTGGAAAGTTCTCATTACAGACGATCAAGATTTGATTCATGTCATGATTAAACATTACCTCAAGGATTATCAATTTAAAGGCGCTGGATTGCAATTTATTGATGCATTTTCAGGCAAAGAGGCAATGGAACAACTGGATAAAAATTCGGATATTGCTGTTATTGTTCTTGATGTTATGTTGGAAGAATCAGATACCGGGTTTAAAATTGTTCAATATATTCGAGAAGACCTCAATAATAAATTACTTAAAATTATCATGCTGACAGGAAAACTGGATATTGATAATGCACAGCATTTTTTTATGAAATACGATATTGATATGTATTGCCCCAAACACGATTTAGACAAAATTTTTTTTATGATCACAGCCTCTCTAAGAGCCTATCAAAGCGCCCATTTTATTTATCAGTTGCATGAAAAATTAAAAAAAGAACTTGCCAATCAAAAAGCGGCTGAAACCAACCTGAAAGAACTTAACAAAAAGCTTGAACAACTTGTCCATAAAAAAGAAGCGCAACTTGAAAATACAACCTGTTCATTACAAGAAGCTATTGTATACGCCCGACAACTGGCACAAGAGGTTGAAATCAACAATACTGCAAAAAGTCGTTTTTTGGCCAATTTAAGCCATGAAATACGTACTCCCATGAATGGTATTTTAGGCATGCTGGGACTGGTTCTGGATTCAAGCTTGAATCCATCGCAACAGGACTATCTTTTACTGGCAAAGCATTCTGCTGACCAGATGCTTTTTTTAATCAGTGATATTCTGGATTTTTCAAAAATGGAATCTGATAAACTCCACATCTATAACGAGGCCTTTCGATTGGCTGACATTATCCATGCGGCAATTGTCCCATTAAAGTTATCCGCCCAGGAAAATGGACTGGAATTGATATATGATATTTCTCCTGATATACCCGAATACCTGTTTGGCGCTCCTGATCGATTGTTTCAAATTTTGATCAATCTCATCAAAAATGCCATTAAATTTTCAGAATGCAGTGATGTTATGATTAAAGCACGTATCAACAAAAAACGATTACACGCCAACCTTTCTGACACACACACGGAAATATTATTTTCAATTGTTGATCAGGGCATTGGAATCAATCAGGAAGTCATTGAAAGTATTTTTTCACCATTTTTTCAAGGACATATTGAATTGAGTGAAAGCAAAGGCGGTCTTGGTCTTGGACTGATCATTTGTAAACAACTCGTTGAAATGTTAGAGGGAAAGATATGGGCAGAAAGTACACCCGGACAGGGCAGCACATTTCACTTTATATTGCTGTTTAAGCGGGTTGAGGAAGAACAGATCAAAACGATTCCTTCAAAAACAACGAATACGTCTCAATCTCAACCCATCACATCAAGAACGCTTGTCTATGAAAATAAAAACAGCCAGACGTTTTTATCGAAAAAAGATCATATGGTCGGCCAATCATTGGAGCCAGAACCCAAAAAGATCAACAGTGAACAATTAACTCAATTAAAGGTCAAAGGCACATCTGTTTTAAAGCTCATAGATACAGCTTTAAATAATAATGATTTATTACAAGCAGGAAAACATGTCCACCAACTCATGACGATGGCCACTGATGCAGGCATAAAAAAAATATCAGATAATGCCTTTCGATGTAAACTTGCATTGCGAAAAGAAGATACTGACAAAGCAAAACAAATGATTGAAAAACTGAAAGAAGACTTTGCATTGATGAATGCCTGACCGTGATTTTTTTGCACTAACATTTGAATTCGCCAAAGGTGGGCGCAAAGCTCAACTAATCACGACACAATTGTCGTTTCGTATCTTCACAAATGCAATCCCGATTATTCAAAATATACTGAACAATATACATGGAATCGCCGACTTCGATTCGGCCATTATCGTTGGTATCGGCAACAGCAAGACAAAGTTCATTGCCATTGATATTTCCAACAAGATAGCGGGAAATCAACATGGCATCCGCCATATCTATCTGTTCGTCTCGGTTGACATCGCCGCATATGCCAATGGTCAGATCAAGTTGTACGCCTTCTGCATAATTTTCAATGACTTGGTTTTCTGTATTTTTAAGTTCTTCGACTTCCAGAGTAACAATTGATTTTGTTTCTTCAGCCGCATCGGCTTTGAGTGTTACACGAGCAATTTCAGCAAAATTGACAGGAGCGTTTCCTTCATTGGATGTTCCCTTGATTTGAACCACACCATTGGTGTTATCAATGTCAAACAGAACATCATCGTCAAGCAAATTACTTTCACCCTTCACCACTGAAATAGCATCAAACAAGGCAGGATCAAACTGAAAATTCATCTGATAAGAACCAATGTGCTGATTAAATGCTTGTAAAATAGTCACTGGAACTTCAATGGTGCTATCATAGTATATGGTCATGGGGGCCACAGAACCCGCATTGATAAGTGCAGGGCCAATAGACACAAAACCATTGACCGGTGAAAGGGGGATGGGTAACTTGAAGGTATCTACAACAGAATATTCCTTGATTAAAAAGGTACTCAATTTACCCGGAGAACCAATCACACGAAATTGAAAATCTGCAAGATGGATAATTCCGGATGGACTGACCATGCGAGCATTATTTTCATTATCTCCAATGGTTATTGTACCGGTGGTGTTGATATCATTCAATGGAAGTGTCTGTACACCTGGAATTTTCTTATCTATCTGAGACAATTCAAGAATATCCTTGTCAAAGGTAATGGTTGTTGAATACGTGCCTAACTGAGATTCACCGGTGTCCATCATTAAAGGAACAGAAAAGGTTGCATTTGAATATACGATTGGTGAAGGAGAGCCAACAGTGAGTTGTGCTTTAGGATTAGGCGTAAAACGAGCATAAAAACGTCCCAGATGAATGCCATTTGAATCATTTTGAGATATTTCTTTTCCGGCAAAAGATCCCATAACAATATTCAATGTGGTTTCTGATATAAATGTCCCTGAACCAACGGCTTGATAGACGAGCTGATCATCGTCCAATCGTTCAATGGTCCATTTGATTGTGTTGCTGTCCATTGTTAATCGGATCGATTGATTTTCATCCATACCCAAAAATATATTGGGAGTGTCGGTTTGACTGGCAACAAAATTCATCATCTCAGTTTGTTGGCCATTTTGATTGTTTTCTTTCCAGCCAATGCCTTCATAGGTAAAAGTCATTGACCAGAAACCCGTTAGATCAAAGGCGTGAACGTCTTTTGGATTAATGACAAAGGAAAATGGCGCATTATAACCTTCCATCGCGGTTCGCCCCCCCACGCCGATGTCTATTGATGCACCTTTTCCAGACGATTTGCGTGAACCGATGCGGGTTTTTGTAAAAATAACTTCATCAGTAAATTCGGCCTGTATTTGGAAAGCTTGTCCATTGAAAACTGTTTCTGGGGATTCGTACCATGTACAACTGGGATCATCTTTCATGTCAAGCACAACAAGATCAGAAACCGGTAAGCCATTATCATTGATCATTGACATGGACCAATGCCAGTAATTTCGAGAAATTAAGGTTACATTTCTTTCACGGCTCGGTGATGTTATGGGAATTACATAAAAGGAATAGGGTTCATCGCTATCGAATTTATTATCATCATCAGCATCCATGTATATGAGAACATAGTGAACTTCTCTGGCATCTATATCAAGATTGTAGGAAAATAAACTGCCATATTCCTTAAAAAAAGGTGCTTGATCTGTGTTTTGTGTTTCAAAGACTTCAACAAGAACCTTTCCCTTTTTGCAACCATCGTAATCAATTGAACCATTTAAGCTATATTTTCGATTATCTGTATTATAATTATATCCATTATATCCAGGGGCATCTTGAAGGTTTGGATTGGTTCCATTTTGGGATTCAATAATGTTGCAATACCCATCCAGATCTTTGTCTTCAAAAGCATCATTTTTTAAGGGGTCGAGTTTTTCACTCACTTCATATCCATCCTTAATACCATCACCATCCGTGTCTGGATTTGTCGGGTCTGTTTCACCTTCATCGACGATACAATTATGATTCCGGTCTTCAAGGCCATCGATAATACCATCATCATCGGTATCTATTTTTAATGGATCGGTTGAACATTTCAATTCTTGCTCGTCAGGTAAACCATCACCATCAGAATCAACAGGAACAAGAATAATATTCAATGGGGTTTCATCCAGGGGGTAGATACGCACATTTTTTTTAAAATTTTCATACCCGATTGCTCTGGCATCTAATGTATAGATGCCCTCTTCATCCACAAGAACATAAATACCATCCCGATCACTGATTCCAGACCCCGTGCCATTCACCGTTCTTAAACGAACCCCCCTGACAGGTTCATTGGTCCCACGAACTTTGATCAAACCAGAAATAAAACCAGGAAACACGCCAATGGGTCGATAGATTTTAAAAGCGTAGCCGCTATTCGTTCCATTGCTTTTCTGATGGTTCGATATTTTGAAATAATACGTATTATCTTCCGGACATTTCCAACTCAAAAATTCATTGCTGCCGCTGCCACTCCAGTTCCAGGGGCCATAAATGAGCGTTTCACCATCATTGGCATAGATCTCGATGACAACATCGCTCATTGAATCCAGTTGAAATGCCTCAATACTATAAGTCACCTCTTTGATGCCCAAAAAAATAATCCAGTCAACATCATCCGAATCATGAAAATTTCGATATTGAGCATATTGATTATCTGGAACAATGATCCGGGCATTTTCAAAAGTATTATCTGGCTCATAACTATCGGGAAAGTTCTGTTGAAAAATACGGGTTTGAACAGGCAAGGATACATTGTTTAAAGCATCTTCAGCAAAAAACGCAATGGTGTACTCTCCATAACGATCAAATTTATCCCATACGCATGAATAGCGGTTCTCTGTAAGTGTTAATTCAATGACTTCAGAAGGGGGAACCTTATTGGTCAAACGTTGATAAGCAAGAATTGGTGATGAAATCACTGCCCATACTTTTGAGATGTCTCGTGTGCTGGTGACATTTTCTGCGTATAATTCCAGCGATTGTGTTCCTGTTAATGCTTGTGCCGGTGAGACTTTCCCAATAATTGGAATATCATCTGCCATCAGAATTCCACACCCCATGCGATGATTTTCTGCCAGACGTCCATCCTGTCCAGGCTCATTGGGAAGACCGTTGCCATTATCATCAAGCATGGGTAACTGCCCGGGAAATGAGCAGGAAATAGCGTTCACAGAGCGTACAAAAGCAAGTCCTGTGGTATCTCCACTAAAAATTCGCTGCCAAAAAAAGGATGAAAAAGAAAGCGCTCCTCCAGCGCCATTATTGGCAATACCAGACTTTCCAGTGGATGCGATAACAATGCGCTTCGTTGATGATGTTTCTGTCACCGCCGAAATAAAACTGGCCGCACAGTCTGCATCGTAGATAAAAATAATATTTCCTTGAATGACCTGACTGATATCAGAGAGCCATTGATCCATTTCATTTGCAGAAACATACTCCTGATCATTAATTTGGAAGGCTTCATTTTTGCCATTTCCAGCCATATACAAAATAACATCTTTGGCATTGATGCTTGCATTGGCAATGGCATTTTCAAGGGTATCTTTGCTTGCTACGCCATCTGCTTGTGAAATATCATCAGAAAAGCCAAGATAAAAAATATCCACATCTGAATATCCCTGAAAAGTCAAAGCATCATAAGCGAGTTTAACATTGCGGTCGATGGATTGCCTACTCGCATGTGCATTGGCAGCACCCGAGATAATAATGGCTTTGTTGCTCAGGGGGTTTTGAACAGAAACCGTTGTTATTTTTGGGGTGGACGTATTACCTGCACGATCCATCGCATAGATTGCAATCTGATAAACACCTTCACTGTTGAACCCTGAATAAACAGCTTCATATCGTCCAGGACTGTTGAGGGCCAGGTCAACCGATGGTAAATCCTTAATGGGATGATAAAAAGGATTGGGCTGATACTGCGGTGGCCGGATAATTGCCCAAACTCTGGCAATCCCATCAGAATCAAAGATACCATCTGCGTAAATGGTGGCCTGATCATTATTGTCGATCACCTGATCATCAGAAATCGTATGAATAATCGGCCCCCCCCCGGATATCTGAACCCCATTTCCAATATAAATCGTTTTGGACAGGAGACCATCATCGGTTTCATTGGCAATGCCATTGTTGTTATCATCAAGCATGGCTGTTTGATAGGAGACCGGATCATTCATGGCATCGGATGCAATTGAAAAGGCATCCCATAAACTACTGCCATTAAATACTTGAGTCCAAAAAAATACAGAAAAGGATATCGCTCCCTGAGAAACAAAATATGCATTTTCTGATGCTTGAGAACTGGTAATCACAATACGATCCAGGCCTTGTGGCGCTGTTAAATGCGAAACAAAGCTACCGGATTTACAGGCATCGTAAATAACAATAACCTGAACGCCGGTTCGTTCCTGAATTTGATCCAGCCATTCATCCAGTTGAATTGCAGAAAGAATACGTTGATCATTCAATCGAAAAACAGCATCGCCCCCATGATCGATCATATATAATACTAAACGATCCGAACCTTCCGCCCAATGAATCACAGCATCTTCAAAATCATTCAGTGTGGCGGGTCCGTCAACATCATCAAGCTGGCCATTGTTATCCAGATCGAGATCATCATCGGATGACAAATATTGGATATTGTTTTTATTCAAGCCCTGATACATCAGAGCACGATAAGCAAAATTGGCGCACATTTGGGTGGATTCCCACAGATTATTGCCAGCATAAGGGCCACCGCCTGCAACAATCACTGCTTTATACACGGGCAAATTCGCATTTCGAAAAATCTGAATGCGGTTGTTTCTTGTATCTGCCACAATCACATGGCCATTTTTATGTAAGGCTACGGCTTTTGGGCTATCCAGTTCACCCGGGCTGCTACCTGATGATCCCCAGAGAGAAATGAATTCTCCGAAAGGTGAAAATTTTTGAATCCGATCATTATAGGTGTCAGCAACATACACAAATCCTTCACGATCGATACTAATCTGAGAGGGATAACTGAACGCACCATCTCCAATGCCCTCTGTCCCCCATTGGATGAGGAAATTTCCATTTGCATCAAATTTTTGGATGCGGTTATTATTTTGGTCAACAACAAAGACCTGGCCATCATTATTTACAGCAACCCCGGCGGGCTCTGAAAATTGTCCTGTTTCATTTCCATAGCTCCCCCATTCCAAAACAAAAGTGCCCTGATCATCAAATTTTTGGATACGATGATTTAATGTATCTGCTACATATAGGAAGCCATTGATATCAATCGCAATCCCCTGAGGTTTGTTGAACCTTCCAGGGATACTGCCACGCTCGCCCCATGCTTTCAAAAAACGACCATCTAAAGAAAATTTTTGAATTCGGTCATTGGCATCAGAGACAAAAACAGCATCCATATACACAGAAATACCTGTTGGATACCAGAACTGACCGGGACTGCTCCCATAACTTCCCCATTTTTGGATTGCGTTTCCATTCCGATCAAACTTTCGGATACAATGGGCCATGTGGTCAGTGGCATATACATTTTCCTCACTATCAACAGCAACACCATGAAATTCAAAAAATTGATCACCTGAACGCCCCCACCGTGTGATAAATTGTCCACTGGTTGAAAATAGTTGAATACGATCATTCAACGTATCTGTGACATACAAGGTATCGTTAAAAACTTGTATCCCGCCAGGTTCGCGCAATTGACCATCTTCAACACCATAATTGCCCCAACTGGCAACCCATTGCCCACTTGTCGTGAATTTTTGAATACGATGATTGTTTTCATCTGTGACATAGACGAAGGCATCATGAACGACAATACTGTTGGGCCCTTTAAACTGAGCATTATCTGCACCATAATTTCCCCATTGCGCAAGGGGATGGAGTTCATTATTAATGATTTCAAAGGATTGAATTCGATTATTGGAATAATCACAAACATACATGTGCTCATTATCGTCAAAGGCAATTCCAAGCGGGCCGTTGAACTCACCAGGCATCATACCCATGCGACCCCAAGATTGAATAAAAATGCCCTCTTTTGAAAATTTTTGGATACGATGATTATTGTAATCAGATACATAAACCGACCCCATACGGTCTATAGCAATACCGGAAGGTCTGTCCATCTGTCCGTTTTCATTGCCAAAACCGCCCCATTTTAAAATAAATTGACCTGAAGCTGAAAATTTTTTGACAAAGTTTTCATAAATATCTGTAATATAGATATATCCATCCTTATCAATAGCAATACCGTAAGGCCCTGACAGGTGTTGTGTATTATCTGTTTTTTCACCCCAGCCAGTGATAAATTTTCCTGATGCAGTATATTTATGAAGTGTCTGATTGGACATGTTGATAATATGTACATTGCCAACAGGGTCCATTGCAATACCACAAGGAGAATGAAATGCCCAGGGTTGTTGCAAGACAGGCCAGAGACGTTCAAACTGATAATTTTCATTGGAAGATGCCAGGATGGATGAATGAAAGTAAACGATGGTAATGACTATTAAAAAAATCTCGACATTTTTTTTACCCATCTTTATTTCTTCCTTTAATCCTCGTCTATCACAAACGCTCGAATCATTATGATCGCTAAAAAGTATGTCGCCCAAAGTTCAAGTCATTCTGACTGACGAGTTTAATCAAATATCTTCACAAAATTTCTGTGGATCGATATTGAACATAATAAAATCAAGCATTGATCATTGACTGCCCGCCAGCCAAATCAACGTTAGACTTTAACGACAATATATTACATCCTACTAAACAAATGAATCATTGGCGTAGATGACTCATATTCAATTTTTTATGTACACATAAACAGGAAGAAAAGTAGATAAGAAGTGTCGCGTCAATAATTGTTGTCAGCGTCACCATGAGATCGCATGTTTCAAGATGACTCATCGCTGTTGTCATTTTCATAGTTAAACTCTTGAGCGGTATTACTATTGCATCATGACAAAATTAGAATGAGCCACACAATGTTGAAGAGAAACAGAAATGGTTAACGATGGTTACGTATCACTAAGAAAATGGTTCGAAAACAACCTGTTGCAATAAAAATTTGTTGATTGTTAAAGATTCTGAAACAGTTTTTTGCAAAAAACATACCATAAAAAAATAATATTTATTTTTTTTTATGTGTAAGGAATTCTCATTTTTTGTGTCTATATATTAATGATATCTATATTGCAATATAAATTGTCAAGAAAATCAGTATGGTTTGGGAAAAATTAAGAATATTTTTTTTATCAGGTAAAAAAAATGTTTGAGGAAAAACATTCGGATAATTGAGGAATAGATTAGAATTTGACAATACGAACAGAATTGATTAAAAATCAAGAAACCTTATACTATCGATAACGCAACCAACCTTGCGGTACAAATT
>PEAL01000141.1 GCA_002753725.1 Deltaproteobacteria bacterium | reverse complement strand
TTTTTTTTTTACATCCAGTCACCCAATTAATTAAGAAACTCAGCAACAAATCTTTTACCCAAAAGTTGCAAGTGACATGTTCAAAAGGGCGGTAACTATTTATACAAGTGACATGTTCAAAAGGGCGGTAACTATTTATACATATATTTTATTTTATGAATTACTGCATTCGTAAAATAAAATATATTTATATAGTTAGTAAGCTGTTATTGGGCTTTTCCAAACTTTAGAGAATTTGCAATTTTCGAGAACTTAACAAAAGGGAGAGGTTAAAAAAATAATGTCTGATAAACATCCTGAGTGTCCATTGTATAATCCAATGAATTGTAAAGAGTATTACAATCCCAAGTTATGTGCATTTGCGAGAAAAGATAAGATATGTTTGAAAAAGAGAAAACCAAAATCCAAAACCAAATCATCTGATGAAATGCCTGAAGAACAGAGTGACATAACACTTAAAAATATTACTGAATAATTTTTGCAGTAAATTTTTTAGAAAATCATACAGTGTGTCTCTCTCTTTTCAAATAACATTTCAGATATATACACTTCATCAATAGAATAAAAATCGTCGATAAAGACAAGTACTGAATTTTTTACCTGTCAGGGGAAAAAGATTAAAAGTATTACAGCAATGGAGGTGACCAATGAAATTTTTAAAATATCATAGCATTGAAAATAGTTACCGAATAAAAACCATTGATGCCATTGTTGAACAAGGTCTTGATGATGGCGAGTTTGTTGTCCAGGAAAAAGCTCATGGTGCCAACCTTTCATTTTGGTATGATGGCTCAAGCATAAAATCTGCCAAACGTTCCGGGTTTATTGATGATAATTTTTACGATTATGAAGGCGTCGCGGAAAAATACACGGGCCCTATGGAAAAGTTATATGGCCTATTAAAAGAAAACAAGCATGTTTTTCAGGTCATGGTTGTTTATGGCGAGTTGATTGGCGGTATTTATCCTCATAAAGATGTCTCCAAAGATACCTCTGCCACGCGGATTCAAAAAGGAATTTTTTATTCTCCCCATAATGACTTTTATGCCATTGATATGGCACTGGATGGTCAACTTCTTGACATTGATACTTTTTCACTGTTTATGGAACAAACAAACTTTTTATATGCAAAACCTATTTTTAAAGGCACGTTTCAGGAATGTATGTCTTATCCAAATAAATTCCAGTCTCAAATACCGGTATGGCTGGGTTTGCCAGAAATCAACGATAACTGTTGTGAAGGCATTGTTATCAAACCTGTTCAACCCAAATTTTTTGGAAACTCAGAACGGGTGGTCTTAAAAAACAAAAATGAAAAATGGGCGGAAAAAGCGAAACAAAAGAAAAGACCCTCCAAACAAAAGCCTGTTATTTCGGACGCTGCCAACCAGTTATGGGAAAGTATGGAACAACTGGTTACTGAAAATCGACTGCGAAATGTTATCTCTAAAATTGGCAAGATAGAGCAATCTGATTTTGGCAAATTAATGGCAGCATTCTCAAAAGATGCACTTGAAGATTTCAACAAAGATTATGAGGATCCATTTAAAAGCCTGGATAAAAAAGAACAAAAACATCTCTCCCGCCAGTTGAACAATGCCTGTTCCAAACGGATACGCGCTAATTTTTTGAATATCATCGATGGGACATTTTAAGCATGTTTAAACTTGCAATACATGAAAAAAAAGGCAGCTTTTCTGACAGATGGATTCAGTACTGTAATAAGAATAACATACCCTATAAACTTGTAAACTGTTACAGTTCAAAAATTATTCACGATTTACAAGGGGTTCATGGTCTATTGTGGCATTGGTCTCATTTTGAACCCGATGGGCAGCTCGTTGCCAGACAACTCATTGCAGCCATTAAACAGATGGGAATCATTGTTTTTCCAAACATAGATACATGCTGGCACTATGATGACAAGGTTGCTCAAAAGTACCTCATGGAAGCAATAAGCGCTCCGATGGTGCCCTCTCATGTTTTTTTGAACATTTCCGATGCGCTTGAATTTATTGAGAATGCAACGTATCCATTGGTTTTTAAATTAAGATGTGGTGCTGGTTCTCAGAATGTCCAATGGGTACATACCAAAAAAGAAGCAAAAAAGCTTTGTCATAAAGCTTTCAACAAGGGATTTTCTGCTGCCAAAGGGTATTTTAGCGATGCAAAAACCAAAATCAGGAAGGTTGAAAGTTTCAATGCACTGATTGAAAAAGCTAAACGTTTACCGGTATCCCTTAAAAATATAGTGATAAACAAAAAGTTGCTATCCATTCAAAAGGGCTATATTTATTTTCAGGATTTCATCCCCAATAACACAACCGATACACGAATTACTGTGATTGGAGACAGAGCCTTTGGCTTTCAGCGAAAAGTCAGACCTGGAGATTTTAGAGCATCGGGGAGCGGGCATATTGTCTACGACACTGATCAGATTGATCTGAGATGTGTTGAAATATCCTTTCAGGTTTCAAAACAACTCAACACACAAAGTTTATCCTTTGATTATATCTTTGATCAGAACAATCATCCGAAAATTTGTGAAATCAGTTACTGCTATCAAAATAAAGCCGTTTATGATTGTCCTGGATATTGGGATCAACAGTTGAATTGGAAGCAGGGACATGTATGGCCTGAAGATGCGATTTTATCGGATTTGATCAGGGAATGTTCCCCATCCTTATGAATAAATAATGCTATATCTCAACGGTGGATTTTTCCAGACATCCGGTCGTGGCAGCAGATATTGTTCATCAACAGTGATCCAAAAAACATCTGGGTTAAGTTCACGTATCCGGCCATCCTCCGGAGGGCACGAATGAACCGTTGGCGCATAGATGGTATGAAAAATACCAACCCCGCTTTTCCCATAACGATCAATTAAATAATTTTGTGAAAACGATCGTTTGGAAATATTATTGGTTTCTGAAATGCGTTTGATTTCTTCTTCAGAGAGTTCCATCAGGATGGTTTTGGATACCCCATTGGGTGAAATTTTAAACAAACACCTGGATTCGCTACTGCCGGCATAAACGGTTGACAAAAAATTCAATCGACTGAAATACTGGGCAGAAACGATTGCAGCTGTCCTTCTGCCGCCCGCCATAAATGGCAACCCATAATATTCAAAAAATTTTTTTTGAATGTCTTCAGCGTACCGGTCTCCTTTTTCGTACAAATCTTTTGAAATGTAGCGCAATTCTCTGGCAAAATCCTCAGCAGCATCGGCAATGGGCCAATCAATCCGCACATGAAAATAGGTTAAACAATATCGGCTTTTGTTTTTTAAGAGGGGATCTTGTTCAATCAACAGTGCATAGTCTACTGGTAACATCAGGGATAAAAAATCAAAAAAATTTGAGGAATCCATAAATTTAAAACTTCGGTCAAAGTCCTTGGAAATCGGAACGCTTTTGCTATGAATGAGGTTCTTTTTATTGACTTTGTTGTCATTAAAAAAACGAATGTATTTTTTATGGACTGACGGGATGGAATCTTCCAGAAAAATGACCAGGCACGAATGATGAAGGCTGTATTCAAGGTCAGGAATTCGGGCGCGTGGCTTGAGTTCTCTTTTTTCAACAAAGGGATAATCAATCTGGTTGGTTTTAAATTCAAAATATGAATCCACCAAGGTATAGTCGACGAGTTCTGCATGTAAAATATCACACAGAATTGTATAAATCGATCGTCTGAGCCGATTTTCCATGCTCAAGGATTCTTGTCGAAAACGATTAAACACTGTAATTATCCCCTCTATATTTTCAGTGATTCAGGGCAGAGACAGCTGGAAGCGTTTTTCCTTCCATTAATGTTAAAAATGCGCCGCCACCTGTTGAAATATAATCCATTTGGTCTGCCTTGCCTGCCTGATGAAGTGCAGCATCTGTATCTCCTCCACCAACAATGGTTAAGGCCGGAGAATTTGCAACACAATGGATCATGGATTGTGTCCCATTTTTAAAAGGTTCCATTTCAAACACGCCCATTGGACCGTTCCAAATAATTGTTTGTGAATTTTGAAGGGCTTGAGCGTATAAAAGACAAGTTGCCGGGCCAATATCACCAATCATTTGACCTTGTGGAATTTCTCTTACCGGAACAGAGCAGGTCATGACATCCGGTTGAATGGCTGATGCCACAATGGCATCAACCGGAAGATAAACATGGATATTTTTAACAACCGATTGTTTTAACAAAGAATGTGCTGCCCAAAGACAATCATCTTCCACAAGAGATTTTCCGATATTACAATCCAGACTTTTCAGAAACGTATTGGCCATTGCACCGCCAATGATAATTTTATCCACATGGTTGATCATATTTTCAAGAGCGGCAAGCTTGCTTGATACCTTTGCGCCACCAATCACGGCTGTCAAAGGCCGCGCTGGATCTTTCATCGCTTTTTCAAAATAATTGAGTTCTCTTTGAAGCAAGAATCCTGCCGCTTTGACAGACACATGACGGTTTATTGCTTCAACCGAAGCATGAGCCCGATGAGACACGGCAAAAGCGTCATTAATATAAACATCACACAGGTTTGCCAACTCTTGTGCAAAAGCATCGTTATTTTGTTTTTCTTCGGCATGGAATCGAAGATTCTCAAGTAAAAGAACATCCCCGGGCATAATCTTTTCAACAAGAGATTTAACGGATGGTCCGATACAATCCGGAGCCAATTGAACATTTTTTTCAATCAGTTCGGATAATCGCCTGGCAACAGGTGCAAGGCTTAATTTAGAGTCAGGTGCGTCTTTGGGACGTCCTAAATGTGATGCTATAATAACAGATGCGTTTTTTTCAAGGGCATACGTGATGGTTTGTAATGCACCTTTTATCCGGGCATCATCGGTTATTGTCATAGTGTCATCCATTGGTACGTTAAAATCAACACGGATGAGTACACGTTTCTCTGAAAGCTGCATGTCTTGTATTCTTTGCATGATATAATTCCTTAATGTTGAACAGGCATAACCTGTTTAAAAATTGATCGCGGGCTAAAGTTCGAAAAAATCAATGCGTGTAAAAACGCCCACAGGTGTACCAGTCAAGTTATCTGATATCTTTGTTAAGAGATAGCTGTTTATAGATCAGAAAAGGCTTTTTTAAAGATAACGCCATATCGTAATGAACCTACTTTCATCATGATTAACTATCCTTTCTTGATTTTTATGTTTCAATCCTCATTAAAAATGTTCCTGACATAGCAGATGTATAGTTTTTAGCATCCTCCTGCTGAAAAATGCAACAAAATTTGTCTGCATTATTTGGATTACGTATTCATATATTGATGATAACATGATCTGTCTGATTCTTCAATTATGAACGCTGGCCAGTCTGAATAAATGCAGGAGTATATCCACTACAAAAGTATTACGCATTCATTTTGTGTTTGTTATGAATTGGAACAATTTCCATATCCCCCCATGCCCCCATTGCATCACCCACCAACACCAGAACACCTTCAACACCTTCAATATTTTTTGCAAATGCAATAGCATGGGAAATATCTTTTGGAGACTTTACACGGTTGCCTGTAGCAGTCGCTGCTGCATCGGCAAGAGCAGCAGATTTTGATCGGATTGTAACAGCATCCGCCATCCCCAGACTCAGTGAATGGCCAATTCGACCCGATGATGTACAAATGGATAGCGATTCATCAGAAGGCATCACACGAATACCAATACGTTGACTGAAAGGTGATTGCCCTGCATAAATACCAACCACAAAAGGGGCTTTTCGATGAATGAACACATCGCCACCATTTTCAACAATGATTTCATCACTGAATTGAAGCAAATCATTACCAACCCATTCAGCAATGGCACCAGCTACCGAAGCCATAGGGCCAACGCCTGCGTTTTGTCCGGCATGAATCATTTGACGAATTATTTCAGGTGCTGGCCCAATGGTTCTCCAGGGGGACAGACTTGTGGAAAAATTGGGAAACTGATGAATATAGGATTCTATATATCCACGACAGGTCATAATACTTTCGTAGGTTTCCTGAATCAATTCACTTTTTGCATACACAAACACATCAGTCTCTGCAACAACGACCTGGAAACTTTTCAATGAGCTTGCATCGGTAGGATATCGATAGAAACGCTCGTTTGATAGTGCCACTGTTTATCCTTTAAACACATTGTTTATTTTTGCTGAATATCCGCAATATCCCAATCAATACACACCCCCTCATTGCAATAGTGCGTCGCACGTTCCAAATAGATGGCTGATGTTTTGTCTTCAGGAAATTCATGCAATACATTCTGAAATAAAGTTATTGCCCGGGTAAAATTTTGTTGAAAAAAGGATTCCTGGCCCTGACAAAACTGAGCATATGTTTTTATTTTTAAATCTCGAATTGCTGGGGGATCGGCATCATAAATTTCATATATTTTGATAGGGCGATGCCTGCCTTTAACTTTAACATGATCTAAAAACCGGATGTGATAATCATGGGATGCATCCAGTTGTAGATACATCGCTTCGCTGATAATCATGGACACACCATACATCTTTGTCAGACCTTCCAGGCGTGAAGTGAGATTGACATCATCAGAAAAAGCATCTCCCTGCATACGTGCTTTTTCTCCCACAATACCAACCATCATATGTCCTATATGAATGCCAATACCTATGTGAATGGGATTTCTTCCGGAGTTTTTACGATGGTCATTGTACTGTAAGACATGGTTAAGTTTTTTTAAGCCCGCCTGGATGGCATCATTTGGACACTCTGGAAACATGGCCATCATACCATCCCCTAAATATTTGACGATAACCCCTTTGTATTCTCTTACAATGGGGCTGACACGGTTGAGATACGCATTGACAAAATCAAAATTTTCCTGTGGTGTCATGCCCTCAGACAATGTGGTGAAAGAGCGTATATCTGAAAACATCACAGCCATTTCCCTGCTAATATGATCCCCTAACTGAACATCCACAATATTGTCTTTGCTTAAAAACCCCAGATATTCATGGGGAACAAACCGGCTATAACTTTTTGCCAAAACAGCTTGATATTTCAGAGCTTCATATTTTAAATATCTTTCAAAAATGTAAGATCTTAAAAAAATGACCGAAATGCCTAAAAAAGCGGCAATCAATGTATAGGTCATTGAAAGAACAAGTCCATAGTAAATATAACTGATAGCGCAAATAAACAAATAACTAACCATCACAATTGATAATAATAAAGCCCGAATTTTTGGATCCTGAACAAAAAACATCAATGTAACGATACCCAAAAGAACGAAAAAACAACTCAATGTTTCTGTGACCACAGATGCCTGCTGTAAAGGGCCACCTTTCATCAGGGTATGAATGGTATTTGCTATAATTTCTGCGCCATAGATTAATCCCACAGGAGAATTGAACTTATCATGAGATTCCTCGGACATATCAGCCAGTATAACAATTTTATCTTTAATCCAAAAAGACAATTCATGAATTTCTTCCTCATCCAGATCTGAAAAGTCAAGAAATTCCAGGGCTGTTATACCAGCCATTTCATTCAGAAACAGGCAATCATGGGGTAATGGAACAAAATCAATAATCAGTTCATTAAACTGATTTAATACAATTGTTTGATTGCCCATACGCAGGGTATTATTTTCTAATGTGGGAGTGATTCCCAGGTATGACGAAAGTGTCTGAACAGCAATAGGCCAGCCCCCATCCAGGGAAACTGGCTCATTGTAAATACGAAGTCTGCTCAAAGATGACACCAGGCTGCTGGTTGAAATCATGTTCACATACCCTGTCTTTGATTGCTGATGAAACAATGGGGCAGGGTAAGAAATTTCTGAAAATCGTTGCTGTTTATCAAACATGAGCTGCGAAGCTAATATCGTATTGGCATTGGATAGAGCATCCGCCAGCTCAGGATCATCACCATAGGCGCTGGAATATTTGAAGAGAAGATCGACACAAATAACAGATGGTTTCAACGAATGAATATTATTAATTATTTTGGCTAAATCCGAACGTTTGAGCGGAAAGCCTTTGTATTCATCAAAAAAGACTTCATCAATGGAAACCAATACAATTTGGTCGTTTTCAAACCATAAATCAGGTAAATAACCAAAATGATGTCGCAAAGAGTGACGCACTGAAATAAATTGTTCTTCAACCAGTGAAAAAATTTCATAATATTCAGCTGGCATGGATAAGAACAATAAAGCCATAATTAGCCAGATATCGTAACGCAGGAATCTTTTACCTGTCATTGGATGTCCTACTCAAAAGATTCGCGTGTTTTCTTGCTCAGCCATTTTTCTATGCTATCTTTATGAAAATAGATTAAACCCGATGGAATCTCACCTGAGCGGACTCTATTTAAAATTCTTTCCTCAGATACTCCGAGTTGACTGGCCATGTCGGACAAGTCAAGGAAGGCCATTTCTCCGATTTTACGCTCTTGATCCTTTTTGAGCATGGTTTCATAATACGTTTTGGCAACATTCGTGAAGCTTTGGGGAGTTAAAATTTTGATGACATGTTTTTCTTGCCTTGTTTTTTCATCAATTATTTTTTCAACATGGATCAGGCTTAATTTGAGTAAATTATTGATTGCGTTATCAACCTCAACTTTTGTCGCATTCAGGAGTTTTTTAGCCATGTTTGTCAAAGACTTATATGAAACGATATGAGCGTCATGTTGAGGTGTGTCCAGCAATTCTATTAAATAAGCAATTTTTATGAACATGTCCGTGCCATGTTGCTCACGAAGTTCATTATCCAATATTTCAAAACGTTTGATGAGTAGATGAGTTAAGGCTTTGATAATTTGTGGACTTTTTTGCAAATCGTTCAGAACATCATTCTGATCAAATTTAATCAGACGAGTCTTTTCCGAAGCTTTTGCGCTGGCAACTCTTGGAGCGGAACTAACAATACCAAGTTCGCCAAACAGTTCGCCTTCCTTGATTGTGTTTACAATGACATGGCTGTTATTCACGATTCTGAATATTTCAACAGAACCACTTTGAATAAGATAGGCACATTTGCTTTCATCGCCTTCATTAAAAATAACCTGGTTTTGGGTATAGGTTTCTATTGAATAGGTCTTCTCTTTACTCATGGATCGTCCTTCCTTACTAAATTAATCTTTCTGAATATTTTGTTTGTATTTTTTACACTCTTCATTGCGAAGCGTTTTTAGTCCTAATTTTCTGTAAATATTGATTAAATATGGTCGCATCTCATTTTCGTATGGATTTTTGGCAAAATAGCGATTGTAATAATCCATTGCAGGAACAGTCAAACCGATATCTTCCAAATAATTGGCAATAATAAATGAATTGTTTAATGTCGTATCAATGTCATGAATGCGATTAACAATTTGTTGACTCTCTTTTTCAGATAACCATACCAGAGAACTCTTTTTTTGGGGACGATAGATAACATCACCAAATTCGTCAACAACGAAAACCTGATATGAATATTTTCCAGCAGGCAATTGCTTAGGAATAAATCGCACAATGCTATCCTCACCCCCATCAATCTGATAAATTTCATCATTAATGTGCAATTGATATGAATATTCCGAACCTTTATTTTCCCATACAATTTCCGGAAATTTATTTGAAAGAACGATGTCGTTAATAATCAATGTGAGATTTTGATTCATTTTCGTTCGAAGCGCAGCTGTATATTCCTGAACTTTTGTAAACTTTTTTTCCCAATAGTTTTCAAAATGACCGGGTTGCGGGCCATCAGACAACTTACCTTTTAAAGGAAGAATGCGATTGTCAGATATTTGAATGTGTGTATTTTCCTGCATGACATAACTTTTTTGATTTTTTTCATCAATCAACTGACAGGAGCTGTTCTGATGCGTTCGCACCGAGTAATTGTCAAACAGAAATTTATTCCTGCGAATCCTTTTCCAATTATTTGTATCTTTACAATATTCAACCGTTCCTTCTGCTTTAATCAAGAGAAAGGCCGGTGGCTTTAAATCTGCCAGTACAGGGAGAATATTTGAAAAAAACAAGCTTATCATAAATAAGGGTATACAATATTTTTTCATGATACTTTCCTTTCATATTATGACGATATTCATCGGCCAATCTTCATTTATCCTTAAAAAACTTGAATTTTTGAACGCCATGTATATTGTCTCTGCTTCAAAAAAGTGTTAACTGAATATTAATAATTGTCCGAACTTTATAACCGGATCGCTTCATTTTCACAAGAAATTAATTACACAATAAGGAGCAACATTATGAAAAAAGAACTTATTTTTCCCCTTATATTCTTATGTCTTACTGTCATCTGCAACCATGTGGTTTATGCTGAAATACCGGTTTCAGAAAAACAGGCAATACGTGTTATTTTTAATAGCATTCAATATTGGGAACCTTCCAGTGAAAACGAATGCCTTTGGGCAGAAGTCACCTGTGATGACTCACATGTTACAGATTTAGTTTTAAGCGCAAAAGGTCTTACTGACATTCCAGAAGAAATCAATCAATTAACGCAAATAACCCGACTGGATCTAAGTAAGAACAAGTTGACCGCTCTGCCGGATATCTTCGGACAACTTCAAATGCTTACAGAACTTAATTTGTCTATGAACCAATTATCAACACTTCCCAAATCCATTGGACAACTTAAAAAATTGCTGACACTTGATGTGGGAAACAATAAACTGGGCGAAAGTTTTCCTGATCCTCGTCAGACAAGACAACTTGATCCTCCCGACCCCAATAATTCACCCATTCCGGAATCACCTCTGGCTCAATTAGAACAATTAACTCAACTCATCACCCTAAAATTAAATGGCAACATGTTCAAACAAATGCCCTTTAATTTGAACGCACTGACCGCCCTTGAAACAGTATCTCTGAACAATAATCAATTAACCGACTTTTCAGCCATGACTCTGCTGACGCATTTAAAAATACTCAATCTCAATCAAAATGAGATCACATCACTGCCCGAAAACATGAATAATTTTTCCACACTTCAGGAATTCAATCTGTCCAATAATAAACTGGAAATCATTTCTGATGCCATCGGCCAACTGACCGCTTTGACATCATTATCCATTACAAACAATATCCTGATATCGATTTCTGAACAAATAGGTTCGCTCAACGTATTAAAAAAACTGGCGCTTACAAATAACAAATTGACATCTTTGCCTTCAAGCATTTCGAAATTGAGTGCCTTAACAACCTTAACCCTAAATACGAATGAATTAAAGTCACTCCCGGAAACAATTGCTAACTTGAACCAATTGGTTTCGTTGATTTTGTCTGATAACCAATTGAAAGCATTACCGGATGATTTTGGATCCCTTGATACACTGAAAACGCTTGAAATTGAAAATAATGATCTGGAAACACTACCTGAATCTTTTGGTCAACTGGGTAAGCTTGAAACCCTTAATTTATCAAATAATCAACTTAAGGCGTTAGTACCATCACTGGGTCAATTGATGCATCTTCAATATCTGAATTTATCTGACAATCAATTGAATCAATTGCCAGATGAATTTTGTCAATTAAAATCACTCCAAACGCTGTATTTAACAGCCAATCACCTGGAGTCTCTGCCATTAGATTTTGGCCAATTACGCAACCTTCGCTATTTGTATGGATCATCAAATGCATTGAATGAATTACCCGAAGATTTTGCCGCGCTGAAATCCATTCAAGAACTATATCTGTCGAATAACCATATCCGATCACTACCTGACACATTTGGACAGTTGGAAACCCTTCAAACACTCATTCTGTCATCAAATACAATAGAAGCTTTGCCTTATAGCTTTGGACAGTTGGAGAATCTTCAGACACTCGATCTATCCAATAATCGATTATTTGAAATACCTGATGATTTTGGAGAACTTTCTTTTCTTTCTCATCTTGATTTATCCAATAATCAATTACGGTTATTAACGCCTGCATTAGGTAAACTCAGCAATCTTCTTTGGTTAGATTTATCAAACAATACGATTGAAGTCATTCCTTCATCATTTGGTCAGCTTTCCAGGCTCTTTACCCTTGATTTATCACACAACACGATCAAAGCACTGCAACCGGAAATAGGCGCTCTCAGTAATCTCAGAACCCTTTCGCTGGCAGATAACAAATTTGAAGCATTTCAAGATATTGTATTATTGTTTACTCGTTTGTTAT
>PEAL01000140.1 GCA_002753725.1 Deltaproteobacteria bacterium | reverse complement strand
TTCGCCAGCATATGACAGGGTGTTTTCTTCAACCATTTTAAGTAAATACATTTGTGAGGGTTCAATGCGATCAATCAGGCCATACCATTTACCCGCATAATATTGAGAAAAACCCGTCTGACCCACCACGACTTCGCATTGACCATTGATCGAGGACAGCACAGACTCAAGACTCATGTCGTCTTTACGAACATTCATACTGACCCAGTTCCATCCGCTTTGTAATGGAATGTTTACGTCCACATTGGATGTAATGACTTTAAATGGTGTGCCCAAGGTGCCAATGGATGAATTCGCCTGGAATACAATTTTTTCATTGATACGATTAAATACTGTTCCAGTATCTGAATCAAAAAATTTAAACGACACAGCATCATTTTGTGTATTGCTCCAGATCTGCAAAAAATATTTTTTTCCAAACGGGCTGTCTTGAGGGGATGCCATGCCTCTGCATTCATCATTAACAAATGCTGCCAGGATATCGTTTTCCTGGATCATCGGTTGACTGTCATTATTATAGACCATCGCAATGACCATACATTGAAACTGAAAACTTTTTGGATTGAGTGTCCAATCCGGGGGATAATACCCTTTTTGTGTATCCTGATAGATAGCAGCCTGAACCGTTTTTATTTGAGCATCTGGGGCTGAAATAGAGATATAACCGGTTCGTGGATTTCCCGGGTTTTTACCATATTTCACACGAATTGTTCCTGCATCGGTCCCTGAATTGTCGCTGACAATGGTCAACCAGCTTTCATTGGATTGTGCAGACCATGCCATGGTTCCACTTCCGGTATTTCCTATTGAAAAAGTGGTTTCACCATAGTTACCAGAAACATCTCGCCTTTCCGGTGTCACAGACAATTTGGGAAAACCCGCCAATTGTTTTATTGAAACGGTTTTGCTCTGGTTATTATCGGTTGAAATTGTTAAATATCCTGTTCGGTCATCACCATAGTTTGAGCGAAAACGAACCAAAACAATGCCATCATTAATTCCTGAAGCTCCTGTTTCGACAATCAGCCAATCGGATAAAGACTCGGATGACCATGACATGGTTCCTGCACCGGCATTGACAACCGTAATACCTGTCGTTCCACTCCATGCATCAACGTCCTGAATTTCTGGTTCCACATATAACAGAGGATATCCAGCATTTTGAATCACAGTGGCGATTGTCGGGCTATTGATTGCGCCTGGTGCTGTAATGATAATTGTACCGGTACGAATTTCATTTTCATTATATTCTGTTCGAA
Source organism: Deltaproteobacteria bacterium (assembly GCA_002753725.1). Classification (GTDB taxonomy): domain Bacteria; phylum Desulfobacterota; class Desulfobacteria; order Desulfobacterales; family Magnetomoraceae; genus Magnetomorum. Next base: position 10,920 of record PEAL01000140.1, on the reverse strand, counting down.
GCAGGATTTGGCCGGTATCTGTACCGGTCGTTACGCCAACAAAGGTCATCCAATTGGCTTCAGTCGTGGCAGTCCAGGCTAAAAAGGTTGTGCCTGTATTGGTAATGGTCAATGAAACGGTTCCTATTGTTGATGGAACCGTTTGTGTCATTGGGGTAATATTGATGATGGGATATCCAGCCTGTTGATTAATGACAGCGGTTTGAGGGCTATTCATCGATTCCGGGGCTGTAATCACAACATGACCGGTTCGAGCCAAACCTGAATTACTGTCACATTGAATATCCAATTCATAGTTGTCTGTGCCTGAGACATTGTTTTGAATATGAATCCAGGATTCTTGGGCCACAACCTGCCAGTCCATCAAGCCAGAACCATCGTTAATGATGGCAATATCAAGACTTCCTGGAAGCGGCGAAAGGTTAAATGAAAGGGGAGAAACCACTAACACAGGCAATTGGGCTGGAATAATACTGAAAAGAGATTGAATATTACCCCGTTCAGGAGCATCCAGGGGAATAATCTGAATGGCACAATTAAAAGAGTTATCACCTGAGACCAGCCAGTTAAAAAGCCCATCGTTTGTCTCATGGCCAGATATGGTTTCAAACGCACCAAACATGCCACCATTTCTTGAAATGGAAATTTCAACATCTCCACCTATCCCTCGTGTCTCCCATTGAATTGACATGGGGGCTTCTTTTTGCCATGTGGACCCCTGGCGGGGAGACAAAATAACAATGTTGGTATCGGTCTGATGTTGTCCACCTCTGACAGCACGGCTGTAATAGGTATTATTTGCTGTTTGATAATTATCGTTTCCATTATAAAAGTTAATACACCAGACATGCCCACTTTGATAGGGGTGAGCCGTGGATGTCCAATAATTGCCTGAAACCGTGTTTGGAAAAACCGTTGACACTATCGATGGGACAGTTCGTGAATAATCAACGATGGATCGTAATTCTTGGCGTGAGGGCAATCGCCAATCGGTATAACCCGCTAACAGCAAATTATCGAATTGCGTCAAGGATGCCTCCCAGCTGACAGGGTTTTGTTCATCCTGTTTTTGCCACATCAACCCCGTAAGAGTATCAGTGACCGTTCCATCACTATTATCTTGAAATCTGGACAGGATGAGCGCATCACCTGCACCACAAACCGCTCTTACATATAAGAGGCTGGATTTTTCATCATATCCATTTTTTCCGGTCACAAATGAAATATGCCAGGCTTTCTGAATACCGCCGGAATATGTGGTAGATGTCCAATAGGCACCTTGATTGGTGTTTGGAAAGAATTGCTTTTGAATACTATCGGTTGTGTTGGCCATATTTAACACCGTGGCCAATTCATAAATCGTTGGTAATCGCCAATCGGAATGACCACCATAGTGTTGATTGTTCAATGCGCGCATGTAATCATTGGTGTCTGTGTTATCACCATTTAATCCAGCATATCCGCCATTGGTTTTTTCATCCGGGTCATACCATGAAAATTTTTGGGTTTTATCCTGAATCGTTCCATTGGTCTTTTTGATTTCCCAGGTCAACCCTGTCACCTCATCACGAACCATTGACCAGGTTTCTGAAGTTGTTGCCAGCGCATTGCCATTTCCATCCAATTTGGTGTAGATCTTCGGATTAATTTGATAATCTGAATCTTCTCCATAGATATTCGTGTATGATTGACGTTGGCCGGTATCAGGAACGGCATTAGAAAAACTGACACTTGAGAATGGCAGCAAGCCAATCAGAACGAAAAGCGTTAAACGAATAAAATTTTTTATATGATTTAATTTGTAAAATTTCATAGGTACTCCTAATTGATCGCTGTATTTCTCCTGGGTGGAGTCCCAAAGCTTTAGCTTTGGGAGTCATAGAAAAACAACGCATTGAAAAGCTAAGGAACTCCCAAAGCTAAAGCTTTAGGACTCCACCAATGGACTTCAAATGGGAACGTTATTTAATCGTGATTCCTAAGCATTATCATCGGCTATTTTTTTTTATAGCTATAAAAATCATAAAATCAAAATAAGTTATACGAAAATTTTTTGGGCTTATAAACCATCACCCGAATGGCTGCCTCACCCGATATCGGGCATTTGTTTTCACAAATACCGCAGCCAATACATCGATCTTCAACAACATAGGGTTGCTTGATTTCAATCATATTGCCATCCTTGTTTTTTACACGAACAGTATCGTAATGAATGGCCTTGTTATAAACAGGACAATGTTCTTCGCATACAATACAAGATGTTTGTTGTGCGTATGGCAAGCAGCGATTTTTATCAAAATAAGCCTTTCCAATGACAGCCTGATGCTTTTGATCCATATTTAACTGCTGAATGGCACCGGTTGGGCAAACCTGACCACATAAATGACAGTTAAATTCACAATATCCCAGGCGTGGGATCATTTGGGGAACAAATAGGCCGGTCCATCCGGATTCCAATAGTGTTGGCTGAAGCGCATTGGTAATGCACACTTTCATGCATTCACCACATCGAACACATAAGTCTTGAAATATATTTTCTTCCTGAGCCCCGGGTGGGCGCAATAAGTAGGGATGCGGTTGTTTGTGCTGTGCATCAATTGTGTTGATCAACGGTAATATTGCACCCATCATTGTGCTGCTGACAAAATGTCTTCGGGAGATGCTGGTATGTGTCATCGCTTTTTGATTGAATTTAAAATGAAAGCCTATCCGATCCTGTGGGCAGGATTGAACACATTCCATGCAGCGACTGCAATTGTCCGCCAGATGATGTCCCTCAGGATCAAAGGATCCCATTCGACACATGGTTGCGCATTGATTGCATGTGGCGCACATTTTTTTTGGGGAACGTTTCAAGAGTGAGAAACGAGAGAGAATAGAAAACAATGCGCCCAACGGACAAATTTTTTTGCACCAGAAACGCCTGTCAACGATTTCAAGAGAAAAAATGACAAAAAGTATACAAAAGGAAAGACTTACTGATAAAAAATAAACACATTGATACGGCAGTATTGTTTTTTTGAGGGCCTGATAGACAGGCTCACTGAGCCCACTAATCCATTCAGGTGCATGCAAATAGAGATAGTCAAAGAAACCAACAAGAATGATATTCATCAGGGGATCAACAACAAATGTCAACCCCCGAAACAAGATAGAAAAAGGATCGACAAATCCCACCAACTGTAAACCCGCCAGGGCACTCATGATTGTCAGTATGAATACACTGTATCTAATGTCTGGAAAATGTGTATTTCCTCGTGTGTGAGTGCCAGGTATGAATCGTTGAAACATATCCAGCAAGGTTCCCAATGGACACATCCAGGAACAAAACACACGGCCAAAAATGATGGTCAACACAACAATGCCTATGGCTGGCAAAAAAATAACCATCACTGTTTTGGCAATCAGCATAACCGATACTGCAATCAACGGGTTCCAGCAAAAAAAGAGATTAACCGCATAAGGGATAGTTTCTTGCCCTGGATAATCTGTATTGCGGAACAAAAAGAGAAACAGCAGCAAAAAAAATATTTGGCTGATACGCCGGATAATAGTGCTTTGGAACATGCGTTTGGGTTTCATTTTAATATCATCATACGCGTGAAATAATCATTTTATCCAGATTCATTTCACCCAATCCCATTGTATAGGCTGCTTTTGTCGAGTCAATGTCTTCAGGTTTTTTCCCAAACAATGTCGTTGCATATGCATCTGCTGCAACGGGGTCGGTTGTAGCAATAAGCGTGTGAAGAATTTTCACATCATTTAGATTTCCGCCCTGAGGGCCATTTTGAAGCAGGATTCGGGTGGCATCAATAACTGTCAGATTGGGTTTTAACACTGTACTCATATCGGCCAAATATTGGCCCATATTGGTATGAATTTTTCCTCGTTCACCGCCAATGACCCCCATAACGTTTTTCAAGCCCAGTGTCAGGCCTGCCAGACGATGATGTTTTGCCACAGGGACGTTGATATAGCAGTCTGCCGCCAGAGCATCTTTATAAAACGGCCATTCTTTTAAGGCCTTTCCTTTTTGAATGGTGACAGGAATAAATTTACGATCATCGATAAATTCGCAAACCGCGCGTTTGTCATTGATAGATTCCACCGCTTGTTTGATCCCGCTATTGGTATAGCACAGACGATCCACATTGCAGGTACGATCAAACACCTGTACTTTTGATGCACCGGCATTAAGAGCAAGTTCCACCAGTGTTTTGACAATTTGTGGATGCGTATTTGCCGATTGTTCTGGTGTTCGGTCCCAACCGATATTGGGTTTCACCACAACACGATCCCCTTTTTTGACAAAAGCAGACATTCCGCCCAGTGGTGCCAGAGTCTTTTGTACCAGAAGCGCATAATTGGGATGAACGCCAACAATTAATTGTGGTTGATCATTTTTTGCCATAACCGACGGAATAATGTTGAAAATGGGTGCCATCATTATTGAACCGGTTGAATATAAAGTAAATTGTTTTAAAAATTCTCTTCTGTCCATCTATTCACCTCCTGATTTTTATATGTGTATCCTTTAAATCATCAAATAAAAATGTTCAAGATTTATATTTGTGGTTGGGGGCGGCCCCTTGGGTGGAGTCCAAAGCTTTAGCTTTGGGAGTTACAGAAAAACAACGCATTGAAAATCTAAGGAACTCCCAAAGCTAAAGCTTTAGGACTCCACTTAAGAAACTCTCGAATCTAAAGATTTGGGACTCCACCCAAGGGATTTCAAATGGGAAAGTTATTTAGTTGTGGTTCCTATCCTAACCATTTTTTAAGAACTGTATCAACATCATTTAAATTGACCGGCTTGGATATGTAATCATTCATTCCGGCTTCAATGCATATGTCCCGATCTCCCTGCATTGCATTTGCGGTCATGGCAATGATGGGGATATTATGATTAAGAACATCTGAGCCGGTATCACGGATGTTTTGTGTTGCTTCAATCCCACCCATTTCTGGCATTTGCATATCCATGAAAACAAGATCATAATGATTTGTTTTAAGGATGTTGAGTGCCTTTAGCCCATTGTCAACAATGTCAGCGGTATATCCGATTCTTTGTAAAATTGCTTTTGCGACAATTTGATTAATTTTGTTATCTTCCACAATCAATAGTCGTATGGTTGATTGTCTATTTTTACAAATTTTATCGTCAGGAATGATGGCCAAGGAAGTCTTTTCATTGCCAGCCTGAATTGAAACCCCCATAATCTGAGCCAAACCATCATAAAGGACAGATTGGCGAATGGGTTTTGAAAGAAAGGCATCAAATCCAGCTGCTTTGAATTTTTTTTCATCCCCTCGGTGGGCCATTGATGTTAAAAGAACAAGATGCGTATTTTTCAATTTTTCATCATTTTTTATTGCTTCTCCGACGGTGGCACCATCCATTTCTGGCATCTGCATATCCAGAATAACAATATCATAAGGCGCCCCCTTGTCATGGGCATCATGAAGCAGTTTCAATCCTTCGGAACCTTTTTGAGTCAGGCTGTGTTTGATTTTCCAGAAAGACAGCATCCCGCCGACAACATCAAGGTTCGTTGCGTTATCATCGATACAAAGAATATTTGCTTTTCGGAGGTCTCCAATGTCTAAAGATTCCGGCTGATGTTTTGCTTTTTTCAGTTCCACTGTAAACCAGAAGGTCGCCCCCTTTCCAACCTCACTTTTTATGCCTATTTCGCCGTTCATCAATTCTGCCAATTTTTTTGATATGGAAAGGCCCAATCCTGTTCCGCCAAACTTTCTGGTGGTTGAACCATCCGCCTGAGTAAACTTTTCAAAAAGGATACTCTGTTTATCTTTTGGTATTCCAGGCCCTGTATCACGAATAGAAAAATAGAGCTGGTATGAATGTTTCAGAGCTACTTCCATACGGCATAAAACGACAATTTCTCCTTGTTGGGTAAACTTTATAGCATTACCTGCCAGATTTGTTAAAATCTGTCTGAGTCGTCCAGGATCACCTCTATAGAAAGATGGCATTTCAGGAGGTACTGAGCATATAAATTCAAGATTTTTTTCTTCAGCACGAAATGCCATGGTAACAGCAACATCATCCAACAGTTTTCTCAGATCAAAATCGATTTCTTCAATATCCAATTTACCGGCTTCAATCTTGGAAAAATCAAGGATATCGTTGATCAGGGCCAATAACGTATCACCGCTGCTTTTTATGGTTTCAGCATATTGACGCTGAACGCTGTTCAGGCCTGTACAAAGAAGTAAATCTGTCATACCAATGACTCCGTTCATTGGCGTCCTTATCTCATGACTCATATTGGCAAGGAATTCACTTTTCGCCTGGGTGGCAAGATTCGCTTTTTGACTGGTTTCTTGCAGGGCTATTTTTTGCTTTTCAAGCGTTTCAGCCTGAGCTCTGGTTTCTTCAAGCAACGCTTTCATTTTTTCGCGCCATTGAGCGGAATTAATGCCAATGGCAATACTTTCAGTAACAGAATTGAGAAAGGTGAGGGTGTCATCAGAAAATTTTTCAAACGAACCAAATTCAATCAACCCCTTTAGTTTGTCTTCATATAAAAAAGGAACAACAATCACACTTCCTGGAAGCGCATCACCTGTTGCAGAATTCACGCGAAAATAATTCTCAGGTACATCTGGCATCGAAATGATTTTTTTTTCAAGGGCTGCCTGTCCAACCAGACCTTGACCTAACCTGATGCAAGCCATGTGATCATCCGGTTGATCAAAAGCATACGTGGCAAAACGGTTTAAATGTGTTTCTTCCTTATCCAGAACGTACAAACACGCGATTTGAGCGCCCACGTACTCTGTCAGAAAAAAAAGGATATTTTGTGAAAGCTCGTTGATCGTCTGGTTGCCATACATTTTTTGGCTTAACTCATTCAGTCCTGTTTTTATCCAGTTTTGTTTTGTGTTATTGGCAGACATTTCTCTTAAAAAAAGTGTCATCTGCTGTAAAGCAATACCAAGCTCATCTTTTTCCGACTTTGGGATGATATTAACATTAAAGTCGCCCTTTGCAATTTCATTGGCCTGTTTGACAACATTTCGATTGTTCTCTACGACGGTATTCAGGGCTTTTCCCATGAGTCCAATTTCATCATGGCCTAACGCAAGTCTTGGGGAAAGATCACCCTCTTTCAGTTTATCCGCAAAATTAACAACATGCCGAACAGGATCGATAATCAGATAAACCAGTAAAAAATAAAGCGTCAAACAAAGAATGAATACACCCACTGATGAAATAGCAATAATATGATATTCAAGATGCTTTGTTGTTATTGCCGTTTCAGATTGAATGCTTGCAAACTTTTCTTTATAAAGAGTTCTTTTTTGATTCATACGCTGTTCAATTAACGTAAAATCGACCCCCATGACAATAGAGCCAATTTGTCTTTTTTCAAACATTATTTCAGTGCGGATTAATTGATCACTGTCATTGGGTTTGCCTTCCTCAATCAATAATTTGTTATCTACATCATAAAATTTTACAAATACAATTTCAGGGTCCTGAATACAGTCAAGAGCCATTTGTTCCAGGGTTTCAAATTCAAAAGCAGCCAATAAAGGGCTACTGCTTTTTTTCAATAATGCCATCAGGCTTTGTGCTTTTCTAATGGCATTATTGCGAAGTTCCTGTTCATCTTCAATTTGTTCATTTTGTAAAATTTCAACAAATTTGCTTGCCTGAGAAACAATTGAATTGTAAACGCTTTGATTAATGGTCATCGATAAAATCATAAGCATCAGGAGTACCACAGATGAAGCGAGCAAAATGAATTTTGCAGCCAGCGAGAATTTTTTCATGTTTTGTTCCTTGGGAATGCTCGAAAAATAAGTTCCCCATTTCAATGAATAATGAGGTTATATCATAGCTTATTCGCTCATCTTAAAAAGAAAAATTGAATGATGGATCAACGCCGGCTTTTTTGATCAGAGGAATGGTGAACTTAAAATCATTCTCAGTTGTTTTGATATAGCCAAGAATATTCAATGTGTCTTTTACAGCGATGGCTTCAGTTGAATGATCTTTTTCTAATCCCAGGAGAATGGTTGAAATGTTTTCAATGGTTAGAGGGTCAGTATTTTTTGAGACAATCAATGTGCCGTCGGGATTTTCACCGGGATCTTCTCCAACTCTGATAACATTTGGATATTTCAATTTTTCATCATCCCAAACCCGATTTTTTACAATAGCAACATCGGCAATACCTCTAGAAAGAGTATCAATGGCAACAAAATGAGAAGGGGCTTTCATCATTTTATTACAGATATCAGCACTGCCCTTAAACGACCTGAAAAAAAACTCCCCTGAAGACGCCAGGCTACAAAATATTACTGATTTTTGTTTAAAGTATTCTGAACTTTGTGTGAATCTTGGAGCACCTTTGGGTGCAAGAACAACAGCCCAGTATGTACTCCATCCTGCTTTATTGAGGGGTCTGACCACTGGAATTGCCAGATTTTTGACAATCATACATCCCGCAATACCGGAACCGCTAAACATACCGTCAATTTGTTTCATGGCAAACATTCTGGCAGCATCTGGATAACTTTTTGCTGATATAAATGAAGCCTTTATGTCATGTTTTTTCAAATAATTCAGTAACGGTCTAAATTTTGCTGCGGCGCCTTTTTTGTCCTGCATAATACCGAACTTAAATTGCGATGCAATTCCAGGGGAATTTAGCAAAAGCAGTATCACGATTACAACGAGAACGAACCGGTTTGATTTTTTCATGGGCCAGGTACTCCTTTGAATTTTAATGCATTTATTTGCTGATTATTTATGGATAATATCATAAATGAACGAGTGATGCAATAAACTGAGAGCCTATTCTTCCGTTCGCTTGCATTAACGTTATTCATTTAAACTGTTTTTTTTGCAGGTCAATGAACCAAGCAAAAGGGGAAAAGCTCACACACTCCGATAAATCGTTTCCACAAATCGGATCAACTCTTCAATGCGAGTATCCAGTTGACGTGTAAATCTTTTGGTGAGTTGGGTTTGATCATTGAGAGACTGTATATCGGCGGTCATTTCCTGTGCGCCTCGTGTGGATTTCAGGGTATATTTGGACATGCTTTCAATAATTTCAGTCGCTTCTGAAATTGTCTTGGCAATATGATTGGCACCTTCGTCACTGCTCTGTACACAGTGACTGATTTTACCAGCAGATCGATTTTGCTGATCAACAGCATCGGCAATAAATCCAATGGTAAGACTGACCATATCAATCGTATCAGAGATGTTGTTGATCACTTCAATGGCATTTTCGGTTTTGGATTGAACGCCCTCTATGCGGCTGGCAATATCCTCGGCTGACTTTGCGCTTTGACTGGCAAACTGTTTGATTTTATTGGCAACAACAGCAAATCCTTTACCCGCTTCGCCAGCAGTGGATGCTTCAATGGATGCATTCAATGCAAGCAAGTTGGTTTGAACGGCAATGCGTTTGATAACGCCGGTAACCTTTCCGATTTCTTTGGCAGCCTCCCCCAAAGAATTGATTGTGGTATTTGCATGGGCTGCCATTTCCGTAATATTTTCTGAAATATTCATGCCTTCTTCGGTGCTTCGAGCAATGTAGTTTACCGATGCGGTCATTTTTTCTATAGATTCATTGGTTTCATTCATATTACCGGCCACTTGTTCTGTTGTGGATGATATTCCGATAATATTCATGCTGACATGCTCGGAGGCCTTGGTCATTTCGTTAATAAAATGGGTGAGTAGGGACGCTTTATTCATGATTTCATTGCTGGTCATGTTGATCTGTTCTATTTCAGAGACCACTTGTTGTGATTTATGTTTAAAGGATCGCAAAGTGGATTGAAGCGTCTCTTCATCTTCTTGCCCTTTTTTCATGAGTTGGGAGACTGTTTGAATATACGCATTCATATAATGCATGGTCTGTCCGATTTCATCTGATTTGAGAACAGGCATGCATGTCCCAGGAGATTGTTTACCATCGGCACTCTTTTTCAAAAAATTTTGGATGTCAAACAGGGGATAAAGAAAGCTCTTTTGCAGGGTTCGTTTCATACAGTAGAAACTGATAAAAATAAAAAAAGCTGAAATCAAGATGCACACCAGTTTAAAGATACTGGCCTGATCTTGTGCCTGACAGATATCCGCCAGCAAGTGCTGATCCATGAGATCGTACAGTGTTTTAAAAGAACTCTGAATGATGGTTTTATTTTTTTGGAAGCCTTCAGAAAATGGATCTTCTTTTGTTTCACTGTCGTTCTGATCTGTTGTTTGTTGTAGTTGGGATACAAAACGGGTATATTTGTGATGTGCGTTGACTGTAAACATTTCATAATGCTTGATCATTGTCTGAAGCGTACTGTTCATCGTTGTATCAATATTTATTTTCTGCATATTGAGTAAGGCCTTTTCAGCCTCAACAGCGATTCGTTTGGCATTGTCCAGATGATTTGTTTTTCTGGTACTCATTGCCTGAGCATAACATGATAGCTGGTTTAAATAGGCTAATTCCGCTTTTTGACAAAACTGTTTCATGGGGACAAGATTTTCCTGAATCAGACCATATCGAAATTCATTGGAAAACCCATAGGAAAAAGAAACGATCAATAATACGAGAAGACCAAATAATAGACAAAAAAAGGACAACCATATTTTTTGAGTAATTGTTAACGATTTTATCATATCTTACCTCAATTGTTGCACTGCTACATTTAAGCAATCACAAAGAGCTGAAAGAATCATTGAAACATTATGCCATCATGTTTTCAGATAATTTTTTGGCCAGATCAGCCAATTCATTGGCGGATTGATGAATACTAAAAATGCCTTCGTTGCTGTCTTTTATAGCGCCACTGACTCCGCGAATGCTATGAGCAACCTCATTGGCACCTTTTGCAATTTCGCCAATACTTCGCGCCACATCATTGGCA
>PEAL01000139.1 GCA_002753725.1 Deltaproteobacteria bacterium | reverse complement strand
TAATATCAAGGATATCAAGCCATGAATGATACATTAAAAAATAAGCAAGAAACCAAAAGGCAAAAAGGCATGTTTAAGCCATACCACGCTAAAATATGTTTGTTATTTTTAAGTGTTCTTTTTATTACAGGCTTTCCTTCAACACTCTTTGGAAAAAAAATTCCTTCCCGCTATGCACTGATTATTGGCATTTCCAAATACAATGATTCTCAAATTAAAAATATTCCTGCCGCAACTAACGATGCCATTCATATGGCGAGAGTATTATTGAAACAGAACTATAAAGTTATTTTACTGACTGACAAAAAAGCCACGCATACAGCCATTCAATCCAGCCTGACCCGACTGAAAACCCATCTATCCAACGGTGACTATTTACTTGTATATTTCGCTGGACAAGCACAAACAAATTTTTCTTTTTGGGGATCTCGGCCTATTCTTTTCCCATATAATGAAAATCCCATGACCTACACTCCCATTGAATTAAAAACATTCACTGACTTACCATCAAAACAAGGGCTCAACCAACTGTTTATTCTTGATACCTGTCTGTCAGGAGAAGATTTTGGCCCAGCTAAATTAAAATCCCATGCCCCCTCCCAGGATCAATTTGCCAGACAAATCATTATTGCCGGAACAAAATATCAAAACAATACAATCCTGGATAGCCAAAATCACCGCCCACTTACCGGTCAACTGCTCAATGCTTTGAAGGGTGATGCAGATTTGAATGGTGATGGCCGTATCACATTTAAGGAAATATGGGCATATATTGCACCAAACGTAACGAATCCTACACAGACACCACGCGCACATACGCTTCCAGGGCACCAAAATTTTGACTATGTTTTTATTTCTCCAAAAGGCCCCATTTCAAATGGCCCTCAACCAACACAAAATTTTTGGAAAGAACCCTTGACAGGTATAACATTTGTTCGCCTTCCATCCGGATGTTTCTCAATGGGGTGCAGAAAAGACTGTGATACAGATTCACTTCCCGTTCATACGGTTTGTTTGAATTCATTCTGGATCAGCCAGCATGAAGTGACCCAGCGGCAATGGCTTAAAGTAATGGAATCCCAGCCATCGTATTTTTCCGGACATGATCATTATCCCATAGAAAATATCAGTTGGACAGATACCCAGGACTTTATGCGCATATTCAATGAAAAAACAGGAAGAAACTACCGCCTGCCCACAGAAGCGGAATGGGAATATGCCTGTGTGGGCGCTGAAAAAAAAGACAGCTATTCTGGCGCTGATGATTCAAGAAACGTTTCATGGACGCTTTTGAACAGTAATGATCAACCGCATGATGTGGGGCAAAAAGAAAAAAATTCTTTCCAATTGTTTGATATGAGTGGTAATGTTTATGAATGGTGTATGGACACCTATGATGAAAATGCATATCGACAACACACAAAACAAAATCCCATCATCAAACCATCTGAAAAAAATCCTTACCGTGTCATTCGTGGTGGATGTTGGGATTCTGAAGCCATATATTCTAAGTGTAACAATCGAAACAATCAATCTCGGAACAAACGCAACCGCTATACTGGATTTAGAATTGTTTATTCTGTTTCACAATAATTGGAGGTCAGATGTCAATCAATATAAATACGTTAGCTGCTAACTTTGATGCAGGCGTCAGCAATTATGCGCTTCATGAACTCAAAGAAATATCCACTGCATTGAAACCACTGAAATCTGCAAAACTGCCGCAGCTTTTTCTACCAGCTCCACGAATCAGTGTACAATTAGACTCCCTTTCCCGACAATTGAATGTACTCAACGGGGGACGGCCCTCAAAAGTATTGGTTGACTATGTTTATCAAAAATTAAGACCTGATAAAGACGTGCTCCTGGGGAAAAAAAAAAGACACCGTTCTCAAAATCAAAATGCCATAAAAATTTTCAACCGGTATCGTCAACTGGCAGAAAACGATGCTCGTGAACTGGGGCTGATGGATTCTGATTTTGAGTATTATGTGTTGGCCGGTGCAAGTGCAAAAAGTGGAGATACTGTCGCACGATTGTTTAATCGCAATTATCAGCGAACATATGATGACTTCAAGCAGCAAACAAAAGAATTTTATTTAGAAAAAAGATCGTTGTTTTTATATCAGGCCAGTGAATTATCAGGCATCGAACTTCGGTTATTTATTTCACTGGTCTCCAAAGCATCTGAAATGCTGGAAATTATCATTCATATCATGCAAGGTCTGGAGGATAATACACGGCTGATTTTTCTTCAAGAATCTGTGCGGCAAAAAAAGGTTCATCTGATTCCCTTTTTGAAAATTGCCGAGGATGCGATCAAAGGAGACTATCTGGATCGACTCTTTCGGATTATGTCAAATTTAAACGATGAAAATCTCAGCTTATTTTTATCCGCCATCACTAAATCACCTGATGCAACAATGATTATCCGAATGATTCAATTTATCGAATCCCTGTCAACCGAAGAAAAATCCTATTTTTTATCTTTAGCGCAAATACCTGTAAAAGAAGATTTTTATTTGCTGTTCAATGCCTTTGAAACAATGACAGATCCTTCAGATCGTTCACGTGCATTCAATACAGCCAACGAATTGCCCGAAAAAGATGTATTTAATTTTATCAAAGTCCTCGCCCATTCAGAAAAACTTCGCACTCTTGTTATGACAGACATGGGACGTATGAAAACACCAGAGAATATTTCCCACTTTTTATTCCTGGCATCCTGGCATCCTGATCTTTTTCCTCAGGTCAATACATACCTTAACAACATAAAAACAGATTCACGATTAACATCCTTTTTAAATGTGGCTGTTAATGCAGATTATTTTTTAAATGATTTTCTGATACTCTATTCCAGCCTCCTTCCAGATGAATTGAATCCTTTTTTTAAGGCTGCCGAAAAAAATATGAATACACTTTTTGAATTTTTATCGCAAACCCAGGAAAAAAAAGGCTATGAACGGGCAATTTTTTTAGCAGAAACATCCAAATAACAAATAATAATTTTTTTCTATATGAGGATAAAAATATGCTTCACTTGACGTTCTCTTCTTTGTCAATCATCAGCGTTTTGAGTCTTATCATTATTGTTTCTGTCTTGATTTACAAGATAAGAGACCTGTGTCAGAAACTGGAGTTGGAAAAACGGAAAACGAACGAATTGCAGACTATTTTTTCCGAATGTAAATCAGAACTGTCTTTAACCAATGACCAAATGAAAATTGAAATCAGTGAGCGAAAGAAACGTGTTGATGCCTATATGCAAATCAAATCAGAATTGTCTGAACGAAACACAAACCGCTTAAATTTTTTGCGCAATGTGGGGCACGAAATTCGAACGCCTCTCAATGCTATCAATGGTATGTTAACCCTGCTCGATGAAACGCAACTGACCAATGAACAAAAAGAATATTTGGGTATTTCACGATATCATACAAAGGAAATGCTTACCTTATTAAATGATATCAATGATTTTTCTGATATTAAACGAGGGATTGAAAAAAAAATCGCCTCCTTGTCTTTTAGCCTGCAAGAAATGCTGTATAACCTTCACAACCACCTGAAACATAAAGCCCAAACAAAAAAGATTGTATTTACATATTCCATTTCAGAAAATGTTCCACAATACATGTGTGGGGATCCCATCAAACTGAGAAAAATTTTGTTCAATCTGGCAGATAATGCCATCAAATTTACAAATTCAGGTGAAATTTCTATTAAAGTCTATTCTGTCATGCAAAAAGAGGAACGATTCACGCTTGAATTTCAAATTAGTGATACAGGTATTGGTATTCCAAAAGACATTGAAAACCTTTTGTTTCAGTCTGTGTTTTGCCAGGCAGACACTTCACTTAACCGCAACTATAGTGGTTTGGGGCTAGGATTGGCTGTCGCCAAAGAACTGGTATCTTTATTGGGTGGATCTATTTCTTTTCAAAGCCAGGAGATTCAAGGAACAACATTCACATTTACAGCAAATTTCGAACACTGTCCCATATCTGATAAAGAAAAAACAGACGTTCAAACATCCGATAAGCCCTATAAAGTATTTTCTTTTTCAGACTTGAAAATACTGCTGATCGAAGAAAAACAGATCCGGGTAAAAATTATCCAAAAAATATTGACTGAAATTGGATGTCAGGTAGATATTGCATTGAACTTACAACAGGCTTTAGCTCAATTTAATTCAGCCACCTATCAGGCCCTCTTGTTTTCTTTTACCAAAGGTAAACATCCTGATGCTCAATGGGAAAAGGATATCGCATCCAGCAATTTTGCTAAAATACCGATTGTTGCCCTGGCGCGAGCGTTACCTTCTGATGCTGACCAAAAAAGTTTCCAGAAAAAAAATATTGCATTCTGGCTTGAAGTCCCCATAAACACACGAGATTTGATTGACTGTATTGAAAAAATATGCAGATTTTCAGGTGATGCATTGCATGAAATAAACACAGAAGAAGACTCTCTTTATCAAATGATAGATAAAGAAGCTGCCCTTGCTCAACTGGGAGACGAATCGTTGTTTTATGAAGTTTTACAGGTGTTTATTGACGACTTACCCGCTCAAATCAATGCCATGAAAATGGCACTGGATGAACACTCTTTTGATCAGCTATCCATGCATGCCCTTTCTTTAAAATCGTCAGCATCAACAATCATGGCCGATCAAATCAAGAAAGTTGCTTTTGATATAGGGGTTGCGGGAAATGAAAATAATATTGAAAAAACAAAACAATTAATTTTACATCTTGAACAAACATTCGAAAAATTAAAAAAAGCGTATAGTAAATGTTCAAGTTTCTAATTTTTTAATGAAGACTATTGTTAACATGTCTTTATAAGTTGGAGGTTCTAATGGGCTACGGAAATATAGAAGCTAAAGTTTTAGGAGAAATTAAATAGAAGCTAATCACATGATAATGTTCAATTAAAACTTTAATCTTTCTTATATAAATAATAAATAAATTAACTTTTTTCAGATAGCAAAACATAATATTAAATGAACAATATACAAACAAATATCATATTATTGAATATTTTTTACCTGTTAATGATCCTTTTTGGAATCATTTTTGATTTATTTTCATACCCCTTATTTATCATTCCTCTTTGTGCTTTGTCTTTATTGCTTTTTGGTCTTTACCTTTTGTCCGCGTTAACAAGGCCATCGAAAGATCCCCTGGATTTTGAATTATTTTTCAACCATTTGGACTGCCAAGTTTGGATCATGCAAACACCTGTTGATTATCTTTGGGCAAATTCAGCCCATGCAAATTTTTATGGAAAAATACCATCCGCATTTCAAAATGCCCGCATGGATGTTCTTTTGGATAAACACCGCTGCTCGATATGGTTTCAAGGCCACCAAAAAGCATTTGAAAGCAACCATCGGCAAACCCATCAGGTTTGGATACACAATGATCGCAAGCAGAAAAGATTGTTAATGGTTAATCGAATCTTGTTTTCTTCAGATAAACACCGACCGTTGTTGCTTTGTTCTGCAATAGATATTACTGATCGTGTGGTTATTGAAGAAAATCTTAAGTTTAGCGAAGAACGTCTATCGCTGGCACTTGAAGCTGTTAAAGATGGACTATGGGACTGGAATATTGAAACCGGATGGGTTTATTTGAGTCCCAGGTGGTATGACATTCTGGAATATCAAATGGATGAAATTGTTGGCCAGATGGATGCAATCAATCAATTGCAGCACCCCAAAGATTCGCAAATGGTCCAAAAAATATTGGCAGAACATTTAGGGGGGGAAACAGAGTTTTATATTGCAGAGTATCGGTGTCGAACGCGTAATGGTAACTGGAAATGGATATTGGACAGAGGCCGTGTTGTTCAATGGACAAATGATGGCAAACCATTGCGAATGATTGGCACATTCTCGGATATTACCCAAAAAAAACAGCATGAACGAGAACTTCAACAGGCAAAAATCGCTGCTGAATCAGCCAATAAAGCAAAAAGCCAATTTTTGGCCAATATGAGTCATGAAATTCGAACCCCTATGAATGGAATCATTGGTATGCTCAGCCTGCTTTTAAAAAGCAAGTTATCAGATGACCAACGAGATTTTTCTCAAACCGCTAAAACCAGCGCCATATCACTGCTTAATGTTATCAATGATATTCTTGATTTTTCAAAAATAGAGGCCGGAAAATTTGACATTGAATGTGTCAGGCTTTCAATTAGCAGGATTGTAAATGATATAAATAATATACTAAAATTTCAGGCTGATCAGAAAAAGCTCTCTTTTACATGTGAGATTCATTCATCAGTTCCGGAAGTTTTGTTTGGCGACCCCGGGCGCCTGCGACAGATATTGATTAATTTAATCGGTAATGCCATTAAATTTACCAATCATAAAGGCACTGTTTCGCTAACAATTGATTGTCTTGATCAAACCGAACAATCCGCTCGTCTGTCTTTTATCATATCTGATACTGGTATCGGCATTCCTGATAACTATATACCCAAATTATTTGATAATTTTGCTCAGTTGGACGCATCCACGTCAAGAAAATTTGGCGGGACAGGCTTAGGGCTTTCCATTTCTAAAAAATTGATTACCATGATGGAAGGAACGATTTCAGTAAAAAGTACTGTTGGAAAAGGAACAACGTTTCAATGTATTATTCCATTGCCGAAAAAAGCAAAAGAGATTTAACAAATCGTTGATTTCGAGAATGTTTATTTTAAATTATGATTTAAATTTTTTTCTCAGACTGCTGGACAAATTTGCACAATATAATTAATTGAATTTGTGCTTCTTGCAAAAGAAACAAATTTCTATCTATAGCTGAAAAACTTAGGAATGCTCGAAAAATATTCACACTGTACTCCTTGAAGTTCTGACTGAATAAACGCTTGACTATAAATACAAAAACGACTAAAAAATCTTTTTAATAAGAACGATTTTAAACAAAATCTTCATTACGCATTAAATCCTAAGGAGCGTTACCCTCTCTATGCAAATCGATATACATTTTTATGGTACATATTGTCTCGCCCGAGCGGCAGGTATTGTTTCAGAAACAGCTCATACCATTGCAATGGCTTCTCAATTTGTAAACGATGCGACTGCAATCAAGAGTGTTATTGTTGGTAATCGACAGTGTCTTCGTCCCGTGCGAACCTCCTTTAAACAGGTATCCCCGCCTTATCAGGAACAGGATGCCTGGCTGACCTGGATACCCTTTCATTTTTTGCCAGGAAACACGCCTGAAGAGGGTACGTTTGAAGAAAAAATTGTTTGTCAAAAAAATAGCTTGACTGCTCAAAAAGTTGCCTTATTTGCATTGGATGAATCCCATCAGGAGGTATGGCCATATCTTATTGGAATAGCGGCCCATGCTTATGCCGATACGTTCTCCCATTATGGTTTTTCAGGCCTGACGCATAAACAGAATCGTATTCGTGAAGATTCCATTCGCCTGGATAAAAATCATCAGCCTGCAATCACTGAATATCTGGCTGCACGTTCCAGCGATTTCAAGGATAAATATCCATCGGATGACACCCTTTTACCCACTGGCCATGCTCAGGCTGCAACCTACCCCGATCGTCCCTATTTAAAATGGCGTTTTGAATATGTCACCAAAGGCTCTGGAAATGTCCTCTGGCGTGATAATACAGCAGATTATATGGAAGCCTGTGAATGCCTTTTTTATTTTTTTCAAGAATTTGCTAAAAAAAATACTGCTTGTTGTGATCCAAAGACTTCAAAACAATGGACTGATATTTCACCCATTGTTCGCTTTATTCTGGGGGTTGAAGGGCCTTGTGATCAGCGTATTCCTGTCTGGAAACGCAATTTGTTGTCTGGCGTTTTCTGTGAATTGACACCAGTGGATCAAGAATTGCATTATGACAGCCACCGATGGCAACTCAACAGAGCTGTTTGGGAAAGCGAAGAAACCGGCGATACGATTGATCGTTCTCATGCGTGTTTGTTTTATAAAGCGGCCAGACGATTTCAACGGTTTGTCTTAGAGGAGTTGTTGGTTAAGATGGGGTTATTGCTGTAACCCTTTTTTAAAGAACGCATCCGTTATAAATTCTGACAGATACGTTAGAACAGGACGGATTCAACTATTTTTATGAGGAGGGTTCGATGGATTTATTCACAACACCCATCGAGCAAATTGTCACATCGATTGATTGGAAACTGATGTTTTCAATTATTCAGGGAGCACTTGCTTTTTTTATTGTTCTGTGGCTTAAAAACCTTATTGTGGGATTTTTTGCCTGGCTGAAATTCAAGAATTCCATGCATATTTGTCTGGGAACATGGATCCGATTACCAACATCGTCCAGTTATGTTGATGGCCAAATTCAATCGGCGGATATGCGGTTTATTGAGGTGAATACCAAAGAAACGCGCATTTATATTCCAACAAAAACATTTCCAGACCGCGATTGGGTCATAGTGAAAAAAGATGCCCTGTTATCTCATGAAGATGATATGAAAAATATTGGACCATTGCATGACACCAATGTATCGCCAATGCCATTGCAAAAAAAGGAGAATTAAGATGGACATTGCAAAACCTGTTAACGATCTTGTGGCTTCCTTAAATTGGAATTTGCTGTTGCCACTCATTCAGGCCATGATTGTTTTTTTTCTGATCATCTGGGTCAAAAACTATGTTGTTTCTTTGCACGCTTGGCTGAGCTTTAGAGGTTCATTAAATATTGGTTTTGGAACTTGGGTTCGCCTGCCAACATCAAACAGTTATGTTGATGGTCAAATTACCCAGGCAAACCGGCATGTTATCCGTGTGGACACCCCTGAGTTGAGAATTTTTATTCCAACGAAAACGTTTCGAGAAAGAGATTGGGTCTTGCTCAAGAAAGATGCTTTTGATGATAAAAATGACGCCAAAAAATCCGTCACAAAATGACCACTTAACAACACGAAAAACCTGGTTTCGTATTCATAAAAATCATATCTGTTTTGTCAGATTTATTTTAGAAGCATATGATGGCATTGCGTTAATGCGAACGTTACATCCCCAAAAAAACATTGTTGAAATCATGACCGCTCCCGGATGTGAAACCGAAGTCGATACCATTATTCATGACTTGAGCCAAACGATTCCAATCATTCCAATGAAAAGAGAGCAATGAGCACTAATCAGACACGACATATTCTAATCCAGACATATGGCTGCCAGATGAACGTTTATGATACCGAAATCATGTGGCGACTGCTGCATCCTTTGGGATATCGAGCAGCAGCATCTGAAAAAACAGCGGATATCATTTTAATCAATACCTGTGCCATTCGGGAAAAAGCTGAACAAAAAGTGTTCAGTTTTTTGGGACGTCTGGCCTTGCTCAAGCAGAACCGACCCCAACTGATTATTGGCATTTGCGGATGTATCGCCCAAAATCAGGGAAAAACATTAATCCAGCGCTCACCATGTATCGATTTTGTGGTGGGTACCCATGCCCTTTTTCAATTGCCTTCAATTTTAGATCGTGTATGGAACGGACAGCACCGCCAAAAGGTTTATGTGGATTTTGAGGATCATCTGATTGACGTTGACCTGGATCATTCACCCATAATGAATACAGATATTTCAGGCTTTGTAACCATTATGAGAGGATGCAACAATTATTGTGCCTATTGTGTGGTGCCCTATGTTCGCGGTCGGGAAATGAGCCGGCCATCTGATAATATTATCAATGAAATCAAACATAAAGTTTCCAAAGGTATGCGTGAAGTGACCTTGTTGGGCCAGAATGTCAACAGTTATGGCAAACGGGAAGGAATGGTGTCTTTTTCAGCCTTACTGGCGGAAGTGAATGAAATCAAAGATTTGCTTCGAATTCGCTTTACAACATCACATCCAAAAGATTTGGATATGGATTTAATGGATGCTTTTGCGAACCTTGAAAAACTGTGCGCACATATTCATTTACCGGTACAATCGGGTTCAGATCAAATACTTAAGCGGATGAATCGAAAATACACCCGAAAAGAGTATCTGGCAAAAATTGATCGTTTAAAAAACAAATGCCCGGATATCAGTATTACATCGGATTTTATCGTTGGATTTCCGGGGGAAACCCGGGAAGATTTTGATGACAGCTTATCACTTATTCGAGACGTTGAATATGATAGCCTGTTTGCATTCCAATATTCAGATCGTGATATTGCACCGGCATCCCAATTTTTTCCAAAAGTTGATGACAAGATCAAAAGAGACCGTTTGATAGAATTACTTGACGTTCAAAGCAAAAATACTTTAAAAAGAAACGATCGTTGTATCGGTCAATGCCATTCTGTCCTGGTTGAGGGTAAAAGCAAACGAGATACTGACCAATGGACCGGCCGAACATCGGGGAATAAGATTGTCAATTTTATCGCACCTGAAACCACAAACAATTTAAATGCTTTTCTTGTCGATGTGTTCATCGAGGAAGCGTGTGCCCATTCTTTAAGAGGTTATTTATGTCACATGAAATGATGATCTATGGAATTGCCATAGACACACGAAGTAATAGTCCAATTATCGTTTTAAAAGATAAAGCTACTGAAGAAAAAGTCTTACCCATATGGATCGGTATTATAGAAGCATCTGCCATCGCAACAACCCTACAGCACGAAAATTTTGACCGACCCATGACCCATGATTTATTTAAAAATTTTATTTCCCATCTGCAAATGCGTGTCCAAAAAGTTGAAATAACAGATATTGTCGACAATGCTTTTTGGGCAAAAATCTTTTTTTCATCTCAGGATTATGTATTTTCTCTTGATGCGCGCCCCAGCGATGCCATTACCATGGCGTTGAAAAGCAATGCACCCATTTTTGCATCAAATACTGTATTGCAAGAGTCTATGCCTCAGAAAGCATTTGCTTACAGTAGTTCTCAACAAGAAATTTGGGATAGAAGTGAAGAAGGTCAAAGATGGTTGGACTACCTGGATAAATTAGAACCAGATGCTTTTGGGAAATATCCTGTTTAGGGCAATGGCAATCGAATACAGAAAAAACATCATATTGTAGGCTACGAAGCCATTTAGCTACTGTCGGTCCAATGCATTCATCAACAAGAAATTTCATTTAAGCTGCCCTCGAGAATGAAATACATTAAGATGTTATGCACAATAGTTTACCAGAGTCTCTAACAGAATTTCTTTTTTCAGGGGTTTTTCTATAAAACTTGTACATCCAACATCGATGGCTTTATTTTTTTTGTTGATAAATGTTTGTGCGCTGATTGCAACGATTGGGGTTTTATTCAATGTGTTGTCTTCTTCCCATTGACGAATTAACCGAGTTGCTTCAAAGCCGTCCATCCTGGGCATCTGTAAATCCATGAACACAATGTCATACTGATTGTTTTTGAATTTTTCCACCCCTTCTTCGCCATCAGAAGCAAGATCAATGTCATGATCAGTACCGTCTAAATAAATTGAAAAAACCATTTGATTATTGGCATTGTCCTCTACAAGCAAAATTTTCAGGGGGCTGATACTGACAGTAGGTTTGATTTCCGGTTCGGTATCTTCTTGAAGTTTCAGAGGAATGACAAATGAAAAAGTACTTCCTTTGTCGGGTTCACTGGTCAATATAATTTTTCCGCCCATATGTTCCACCAGACGTTTACAAATAGCAAGTCCCAAGCCCGCACCTATATTTTCACCCTGATGTTTAATCTGGCAAAAAGTATCAAAAATTGTTTTTTGACTGTTCAGGGGGATGCCGATGCCTGTATCTTTGACTTGAAAAAAATACAATTTGTAATGATGATCTGGAATGATGGGCATAGCCCTGTTTTCAAACTCAATGAATGGATGAACAGAAACAGAAACAGAGATATCCCCTTGTTTTGTAAACTTTAGGGCATTGTCTATCAGATTGGTGATAATTTGCTGAAGACGAACCTTGTCACCAATCAAGCGGTTGGGTATATTCGATTGAATGTTGTATTGAAGCTCTACGTCCTTTGAACGATGGGTTTGCATGGAAATAATGGCCTTGATCGTATCAACAAAAGTAGTCAGATTGAAGGGCGCAAGGTCTAATTGAATGGTGCCGGATTCCAGCTTGGTAAGACTCAACACATCGTTAATTAAAACGAGCAAGTGTTCACCTGCGGTTGCAAATATTTCCACATAATTTTTTTGAACACGAAAAACAATGGTATCAAAGCATTTCG
>PEAL01000015.1 GCA_002753725.1 Deltaproteobacteria bacterium | reverse complement strand
TACAACCAATAATTCAAAATCTTTTTTTCTATAGTCGAAGATTTTTTTTTAATATTAATAAAATAAGTATTCAATTTGACAATTCTTATGAATTTTTTATATATATTAAAGTTTTATTTTTTTAGCGAATATAAGGAATGCTCGAAAAATAAGTTCCCCATTTTGGGTGGAGTCCTAAAGCTTTAGCTTTGGAAGTTCCTTGTCCCTTGGATGGAGTCCCAAAGCTTTAGCTTTGGGACTCACAGAAAAATTATTTAATCGTGATTCCTAAGGCACTCCCAAAGCTAAAGCTTTAGGACTCCAATCTAAAATGGGGAACTTATTTTTCGAGTATTCCTAAGCAATCACAATTGAATAACGATCCCCTTCTAATACAGGATTCAAGAATAGGAACAATTATTCAATTGTGTTTGCCATGATATCAAGGAAAAGAAAAAATGCGAATGCAAAATGAAAAAGTGGGGCGTAACTCGTTTTGCCCATGCGGGAGTGGGAAAAAATTTAAAAAATGTTGCATGGGAAAACCATCACAATCAAAACAATTTGTTTCGAAACCATCTCCCCCCCAAAATAATCTGGCCAACTATTATGCCAAAAAATTTCAAATCTTTTTAAAAACAGAACGGGATATTGAATACATCAGAAAAGCTGGAAAACTTGTTGTCGAAACCTTGGATCTGGTTGAATCCAAGCTCGTGGCTGGTATAACGACAGAGGAAATCAATACCATTGTTCATGACTTTACGGTAAAAAATGGTGCAAAACCAGCAACCTTGAATTACAATGGATATTTAAAAAGTACCTGTGTTTCGGTGGATAATGAGGTCTGTCATGGTGTCCCTGGATGTCGTGTTATTCAAGAAGGTAATATTGTGAATGTGGATATCACGTCTATCCTCAATGGTTATCTTGCCGATGCCAATAAAACTTTTTTTGTCGGCACACCGTCAGCGGAAGCGCAAAAAGTTGTTTCTGTTGCAGAGACCTGTATGCGAAAAGGGATTAAAAAAGTCAGGCCAGGAAATACAATCGGTGATATCGGTTGGACCATTCAGCAATATGCTGAACAACAAAACTGTTCGGTTGTTGAAGCTTATGTTGGTCATGGTGTGGGCTTTGCCTTTCATGAATTACCTCTTGTTCCTCATTTTGGGAAAAAAGGTGATGGCATCCGCCTCATTCCTGGTATGGTTTTTACCATTGAGCCAATGATTAATCTTGGCAAAAAAGAGGTGAGAGTTTTGTCTGATAAATGGACTGCCGTTACGGTGGACAACTCTCTTTCTGCACAGTTTGAACAGACGCTTCTGGTGACTGAAAATGGATATGAAAGTTTGACGCCTTTTTGAAACAACGTCCAAAATTTTTATAGAAATCTATAGATTCTCAACGACACGCGCAAACACATCCAATGAAAAAGGTATTCCCATATGGGACGATCTCACTTCAATATGGCGAACATGCGGTGACCATCGGTCAATACAAGCCTCCCATGAAACAACGCCATCTGTTCGGGTATAAAGAGAAACAACCGGTACCTGGAGAGGACTATCAAATTTTTTTTGAGTTGTTGCCTCAATACGATTCAGATCCCATCCTGATTTTTCGTAGAATCGACCGCACAAAGTATATTTAGGTCCGCCAACCACGGGACTGGCTAACGTAATGATCTGGCGAACAGCATCTGGCTTTTCACGCGCGACCTCACGAGCAATGTAACCGCCCAGACTCCAGCCAATAAGATCGATTGGACAGCCTTCTTCCTGATATACTTGATCCAATCGTTCATGAAAAGCTTTGAGCAACGGTGTCACCTGCCCATGATTTCGACCCAATCCCCACATCATGGCTTTGTGTCCACATTGGTTGAGCCGTTTTTGGAAGGTTTTCATGCTTTTTTCGCCCATGCCAAATCCTGGAAGAAGTAATATTTTTCTTTGCATTTTAGAACCTGAAAAATTGGAGGAAGAATAAAAGGCAATGGATTTAGCGATATCAATGATTATTTTGAGTTCATACAATGATCTTAACAGGGTGGGCCTTTTAATTGTTTCATATTCAATCATTATTTTTTGTTTATCCTCTCATAGAAAATTAGTTCAGCACCACAACAGTCAAACGATTTTTCAATGGTCTGTTTTTTTTAGATGTATTGACTTGAAGTTTCAATCGATTTTCAGCAAAAAGCTGAATGCATTCAGGATAGAGTTCCCATTCCAGAGCCAGTCCTTTTTTTCGAATGCTTTCTTCTGTATCTTCGGGTGTGACAGCAAAACTTTTTTGGCCAATAATCGGCCCTGAGTCTTCACCATAGTCAACGAAATGTACTGTACAGCCGCCCACTTTGCACCCATAGTTAAATGTGTCGCCATAACCATCGGTTCCGGGAAATGAGGGTAAAAGGGCTGGATGGATATTCATGATGCGGGGGAGAGGATGGCCAGTATTAATGCGATCAATAAAATAGGGGGTCAGATTACGCATAAAACCCGCCAAAACCAACAGGTCAAAATCATAGTTTGCCATGTTGTTCAATAAAGAGCGTTCTGCCAGAATACGAGAACTGAGCAGTTGCTTGACTTTTTTTCGATCTTCACTGCTTTTTGAAAAAATATTCTGCTTTTGATAAATCTCTTCTGGATCATAATCCACTGGCAATGGATGTTCCTGGTGGGTTTTGATAAATTGTGTATAATCAACAACGAAATGTGGAATATTGTGCTGTTTGGCACGCTCCAATCCACGAGCATTTGGTGTATCTGAACCAACAAACGCCATTTGAGCATTGATTTTTCCGCTTTCGCAACAATCAATGATTGCTTGAAGATTGGTTCCACCACCAGAGATGAGTGCGCCTAATTTTATTGTTTTCTGCATGTGTTCTCCTTAAGAGCAGTGTTAAATGGCTGGCTGGTCTGTTATAAGCCACATATCAAAATTTTTTTTCTGGAGAGCTATACTCTTTTAACTTGCAATATCTGTCTGGTTTCGTTTAATGTATCAAATTTATATCATTGCTTTATTGATTAATAGAAAGAAACAGCATCGTCAAGGCATTTTTATCATGGACGTTTTCTGATAGCGATCGATGCTGATGAAATTAAGAGTCAAATATGAAAGAAAATAATTATTCAGAACAATTACAGAAACAGCACTATGATACAATCGCATCACAATATGCATCTCATTATGGTGATATTTGGAGTCAGAACTATCGTTCCAAATTCATTAACGAGCCAATGCTTGAGAACATAAATCTCTCAGGCGCCAAGACGATTGATGCCCTTTGTGGAAGTGGTGAAACAACAGACTATCTCCTAAAAAAAGGGGCTCAAGTGACCGGTATCGATATTTCTCAAGTAGAAATGAATCATTATCAGAAACGATATCCTCATTGTATTGGAAGATGCACATCTATCTTATCGACGGGTTTAGAAAGTAACTTTTATGACTGTGTTGTTGTGGTAGGAGGACTTCACCATCTTTATCCAAATGTTATTCCTGCAATCAATGAAATTTATAGAATCTTAAAGGTTGGTGGCTCTTTCTGCTTTATGGAACCTCATAAAGGTTCACTTCCCGACCAGATAAGACAATTATGGTATAAAGTTGATCGCCTGTTTGCGGAGAACGAAGTTGCCATTGACCTGACAGGGATAAAAAAAGAATTTTCATCAAAATTTAAATTCATCAAGGAAGAGTACAAAGGTAACATCGCGTATCTATTGGTTTTAAATTCTTTGATATTTAGACTTCCGTTGCAAGCAAAGCCAATTTATTCACCATTTCTTATTGATATTGAATCGATGATCGAAAAATGGCAGGGAAAACGCTTTTCGTGTTTTGTTGTTTGTCAGTGGATGAAAGTTTGACCGTTATTTTTTTAAGATGTGCAAAAATCATTTATCAAAATATTAAGAAGGCTCTCATCGTGTTAACAGAATTTCACCTTATTTCAGCCCAATTTTGCTCATAACACCATCCAATAATTCATTCAGCACTTCAAATGGCATGGAAATATTTGTCGATGCCAGATATGCTGAAAAATTCGTTTCAACATTCTGTCCTGCATAGGGGTTATATACCGGTTTGCTAAAATCATTAGAGTTTAAATTATAACTGCTGTCATTGGGCACATAAATATCACCCTCCTGATATCGAAGATATCCCAGGGCAAAATCGATATCAACACCACGCGGTAAATTAAGTCCAATGCCAGCACCAAAATAATCCACATCGGGTAGAGACATCAGATCAAACAGATTATCATGACCACATGTCTGACGATCTTCATAACCTGCACGCAGAGCTAACCAGTCAAACAATCGATATTCCATCCCTACACTGTAATGCCATGTATCGTTGAAATTTTTTGTATATTCCAGTCGAGTGCCTCCGCCAGTATAACCCAACAGTTTCAATAATCTGAGAGCCTGTAATTTCTGATCAAATTGCATGGAAAATTTTTGTGTGGTTGACCAGTTGGCCCAGTGAAGGTCACAAAGCAGTTTAAGTCTTCGGATGGGTTTGACCATCACACCTAACTGAACACGTTGGGGAAATTGAAAATCTTCCATCACAACACGGCCTGCTTCATTTTCCAATTTATCAGTACCAATATCAAAAATCATGGCAAAGGCTTCAACAAGAGCGGAACCACCCAACCATTCAGAGACCTTTTTAAATTGATCAGAATAGGTGAATTTATAACGCCCTTCCAAATTCAGTTTGATTGGGCTTTGATAAACAGCACCAAAAGCAAACCAATCTTTGGGTTCCCACAAAAAACCTAAATTAAAATGCGGTGTAAAACTATCTCGCATGGTAATTTCGGTGCTGGCGACCTGATCAAACGGGCCAATACCACCGCCAAACATGGGGAATAAATCCAAAGCATTAAATGAGTCTTCAAAGCCTTCTGTAGCATTCGCAATAACTTTGGTCATGGCAACCAGCTCATTGGGAGCACGGGCATCTGTTTGAAGTCCCAATGCTGTCATACCAATACCAATAGAAAGTCCGAATGAAAAATGTTCGTTCAAACGATAACTGACTGTTGGAGATGCCATGATGATATGTTGCAAATAAACATCCTTACCTTGAAATCGTGCAGGATCATTATCATCATGGGAAAGACCACCCGCATAAGGTGCATAGATTGCCGTGGCAAAGGTCCAAGGGGAACCGGGCTCTCTGTACGATATTCCTAAAGGTACAGGCGCAGCAAGCACAGGTAAATTGACAGGGCCAATGCCTGGAATAAAAATTCGCCCATTTTTTACCTTACCCGTTGTAAAGGACAAAGGATCATCCTCAACGGCTGTAAATTCATTCATGAGCTGAAAATCAGGATCAGGAGTAAATCTATAGTTTCGTTGAATATAGGCAAGGGCAAAGCCCTGGCTGATATATTTACCATCGCGAAGTTTGCTTAAGCCTGCTGGATTATAATGGACTGACATATGACCTGGCGGATCAGCTGTGCATGTATTTGCCAGTGAAATGGTTTTGGTATTTCCCAGGACTTGTTCAACAAATGTGGCATGACACTTCATTGATGGAAAAACAAAGCATGACACAGACACAATAGTAAAAAATAAAACATATATTCGCTTCGTCACGATTATCCCCTTCTTTTTAACTTTTTTTGTCTGAAGCGATGTCAAATTCAAAAGGAATCCTGACAGACAGCACGAAATCTTGTGCTGAATTCGTCAATCCAATACCCAATTGTGTTGTCACTGAACGTTTGGGAGATAGATTCCATCGTGTCCCCATATTGAACATTGCATTAACAGAACTGCCACTACTTGTTCTTGCATTATTTTTCCAATAGTAACGGGAGTTGAATTGATATGAATACTGAAAACTCATAAACATAGACACTTGATATGAGAATGCATATCCAATACCGGTGCTAAAACCGATACTTTCACCGGGTTGAATTTTTGTCAGAATCAATGACGCATATCGTTGATTGAGTTTTCTAACCGTATGATTGTAGGAAAGGCTGACATTGGAAAATGCAACAATGGGATCCAACGATTTGTTGACAGACATTCCTACACTGAGAGAATAAAAACCATTCCCTGTTGAAAGGTCTTCATCCATGACAATTTTAAAAGGGCTTCGACCGGAGGGTACAACAAGATTTCCATAAAAAATGGGTGCGGGCAAATCCCCGCCAGATTTAATGGGTTGCCATTGCCCCCCTACAGAAATATCACCAATATCATTAACACTGAGAGATTCTGTTGTGCTGTTTTTATCATTTTTATAGACCAGTGGCAGTGATAAATTGACGGTTAAATTATCCAAAAGGGCATATTCAAAAGATAGCGCATTTTCAATGCTATGATTACTTTTATGTTCGACCATTCCCCATTCACTGACAGCATCTGTAGAGCTGAATGAATATCTTACATTGTCTTCAACAGAGAGAATCCCTTTTCTCAATAAGGTGTATTGACGACCTGCAGCAGACAAAATTTCTTGTTCTTTTTCTGTTTTTTCTTCTTGTGTCATCTCCAGACTCTTTCGAACTTCCGCTTCTTCTTTCAGTCGGTTAACTTCATCCTGTAAGGTCTGAATTTGGTTAAAGAGGGTATCGATCGATGGTTTGATGCTGTCATTCTCCTGGATATCAAGCGGTGATGCCTCTGAGGGATCCTTCTGTACAGATGTTTCTGCAGGTACTTCAGGTGAAGATTGTATTTGTGATTCATCGGGTTGTGAATCTGCTTGTGGTTCATCTTGGGCATATAGCGGAATGCTGAACCAAAGAAGTGTAAATGTGATCAGACTTGCAAACAAATATTTCATTTTGTTTTCTCCTTGATTTCAGAAATCATGAATTTTAAAAAAATAATTTCTTATCTCGAGTTCTTATGAACACAGGTTATTAATTTTTATAGACTTGATGCTCCCCTTGAACATCATAAATCAAGTCTTTTTGCATACGGTTTTGTTGCATTGAGAGGTCATGCATTTTTAATAATTGATAGGTTGCGTCCTCATCTATGAATCGAAGATCAGCTTCTTTTAAGACCAATCCTTTGATTGTTGCTTTTCCTTTTGGCGGGTATATGATAAAAATTACATTATTGTACCACATGTTTTGAAATTGGCTCAGAGAGT
Organism: Deltaproteobacteria bacterium; assembly: GCA_002753725.1. Taxonomy (GTDB): domain Bacteria; phylum Desulfobacterota; class Desulfobacteria; order Desulfobacterales; family Magnetomoraceae; genus Magnetomorum. Next base: position 26,956 of record PEAL01000015.1, on the reverse strand, counting down.
AACTTGAATGACCGCGCCAGGGATCCACTAAAAAAATATGTCCTTTATGAATGCCCTTTAAAACAGTAAAATGACGGTAATTAAATATTTTAATAGGAACAATTCCAGGTTGATCAAGCTCCATTAAGTCTTCAATTTTAGCTTTATATCCAACGCCCTGGTATCCAATCTTGTTGATAAATTTCTTCATATCCAACAGTGAAAAGGCTCGCCTTCGCTGAATTTTTTCAATATCCCCATAATGAAGCATCCCCTGGATAACTTGTTTTTCTGTCAGATGTTCACCAAAATGAAATTTCAGAAGTGTTGCCAGTGCAGATGATCCGCAACTGTAATCATATGCTTGTTTAATCAGGCGGTCATTTTGGAATTCGGTCAACGGTTTGATATGTCCACGAATTTTGACATTGTGCGTCCCATCTACCGGCATGACAAGCTCTGTTTCAGGTATTGAGCGAATGGGAATAAATCCGGAAAACAAGCTGATACCAATGATAAAAGCTATAACAACATGCATAATGACCTCCATCAAAAATTTTCAAAAAATAAATGTATTAAAATCAAGCACTAATAAAAAAAATAAATTTTTTTTATTTTTGAGTGTAAGAAATTCGAATTTTTTGTGTCTATATAATTAAATAGAACAAAAATTTGTTCTTTAAGAAAATAGCCCGGAATTTTTTTTAGTTTTTCCTCCTTACGATAATCGAAACCGCTAAGCGTGGGAAAAGAATTGCCTCTCTTTACTTATTTGGTGTTGATGGAACAACGGTCTTTATATAACCCTACTCCGGGCTATTTTCTTTCTTTCTTTGAAAATTTATTTGATATCATCAACTATATGCGTGGGAATGCAGCATTAATTGTTTCAATAAATAATGGGCATCTCTATTTTGAAACACTTTTTTACAATCTATTTGTTTTCGTGGTGATGGCTTGGTATTTATTTAATTTTTTTTACAATTCATGCGCGTTCAAAAATGCAATTTCAATTCAATTGAAAATCCTTTTACACCAACGTCTCATATGAATATCGCCTCATAATGGTTATCTCATATGAATGGATCAGTGATTTTTTAAGCATATCTCCTCTTCTTTTCACTGAAACCTTTTTTCAAAAGATAGCGTATATCCTAGCAGGTATTTGGGTTCTTTTCATGTTATGAAACGATATCCTGCATTTCCACGGATGTAGTTGATGGTTCAAATCAATGATTCAAGGGTCGTAAGTTCTCTAACTTACGACCCTTGTCAAATAGATATCATCAAATTAGCAACTTCCATGCCATGAATGAATCCCGTTCAATAAACAATGAACCCTCACAATTTAAGAATGTGTCTATTTATAAAATAATGACAATTGTTGTTCAGTGAGTCCCCAATCGCTATATGCGCCTTATCCAATATTTCCTGCCATTTGAAATATTGGCAAATACATAGCAACAACAAGCCCACCAATGGTAATCCCCAAAAAAGCAATCATTAATGGTTCGATCAATGTTGTCATATTGTCCACAGCTTGATCGACTTCATCATCATAAAAATCAGCGATTTTTCCTAGCATCGTATCCAGTGCGCCAGTGGATTCACCCACTCCGATCATTTGCACAACCATTGATGGAAAAACACCGGATGCCATTAAGGGGTCAATCATTGAGGATCCTTCTTCAATACTGCTACGAACACTATATACAGCGCGTTCAACTGTTTTATTCCCTGCGGTTTTCGCTACGATTTCAAGGGCATCCAAAATTGAAACACCACTGCTGAGCATTGTAGAAAGGGTTCTTGTGAATTTGGCAACAGAGACTTTTCGAATTAACATACCAAACACAGGCATCTTTAAAGCAATATCATCAACTAAGCTATTTCCAAAAGGTGTTTTGTAAAAGCGACGATAGCCATAAACAAAACCAATAATACCTAAAATAATGAAATGAATATTTCCGATGGCAAAATCGCTGATGTTTACAACAATTTGAGTGGGCAAAGGCAATGCTTTTCCTAAACCTGAAAACATGTCCTGGAACACAGGAATAACAAAAACCAGAATTACACCGACAACGGCTGCTGAAATGCAAAGAACAATAGCGGGGTACATCATAGCCCCTTTGATCTTTGCTTTTAATTTGGCCGATTTTTCCAAATATCCTGACAAACGGTTAAGGATAACATCAAGAATCCCTCCAGCCTCACCCGCTTCGATCATATTAACAAACAATTCGTCAAAAACATCTGGGAACTCACGAAGTGCATCTGCCAACGTTGATCCGCCTTCAACGCCATCTTTTATTTTTTTTAAAACACGTTTAAAAGTGGAATTTTCCGCTTGTGATTGCAAGATCTCCAGGCACTGAACAAGAGGAAGGCCGGCATCAATCATCGTTGAAAATTGCCGGGAAAAAATAATAACGTCATCATTCGTGATTTTGGGAGGAAAAAGATCTTTGGGTTTTTTCTTGATTTTTTCAGGTGTTAATCGCAATCTCTGTGTGAGGTGAATTCTTACTGCATTTTCATTTTCTGCCTCATATTCACCTGTTTGAATTTTTCCACTGCTATCTTTTGCTTTCCAATCATAAATGGTCATAACTTCATCTCCATATTGCTAAGGAATCGCGATTAAAGAATTTTCCCCTTTGAAGTCCCTTGGTGGAGTCCCAAAGCTTTAGGTTTGGGAGTTCCTTAGCTTTTCAATGCGGTGTTTTTCTGTGACTCCCAAAGCTAAAGCTTTGGGACTCCACCAAGGGAAAGTTATTTAATCGTGATTCCTTAGCAACGTTATTTTGAATTATTATAGACGATTTCATTTAATGATAATGATACCGTAAAGCATGCGCCTTTGTCCGGGATATTTTTTACCCACAGATGGCCACCATGTCGAGTGATGATTTCCTTACAAATGGAAAGTCCAAGTCCAGTACCTTTTTCCTCTGGCTTTGTGGTAAAAAAAGGATCCCATATATCATTGATAACATCATCTGAAATTCCAGGGCCGGTGTCAACGATTCTAACATGCACTTCATTGGTACTGACTTCTGAGGAAATCATCAGCTTGCCTTGCTTGAATTGGCTCATGGCGTGAGCGGCATTTGAAATCAAGTTAACAAACACCTGTTCAAGTTGATGAGGATTTCCCCATATCAACGGGATATCCGACGCATAGTTTTTTTTAACGATAATATTATATTTGAGTTGATTTTGACACAGTTGAAGCGCAACATTAATGCAATCATGGATATTCAATTGTTCTTTTTGGGCGCTTTCTTTTCTGGAAAATGAACTGATTCCCCTGACAATTTTAATGATACGATAGGAACCGTTGGAAATTCGATCCAGTGCTTTTTCAATTTTATCCATACTTTTAAGAATATTATTGCTTTGATCTGGATTGCCTGATAATAATTCTTTCAAAAATATTCGAATTTTACGCCAATGGTTTGATGCAAGCTCTGTATTGGCAGCCACATAAGTAATGGGGCTTGAAATTTCATGTGTTATTCCAGCAGCCAATGTTCCCAAAGTTGCCAGGCGGTCTGCGTGAATGAGTTGTCTGGCTCGTATTTCTGCTAACTGTTCCATTTGAGCTGCGTATTTTTTGAGCTGATCATCGGCTTCTACTAACCGTTTAGCAACATTCAAATGGCTACGAAGCTCTGCTGGAGAAAACGGCTTGGACTGAAAATTATGCGCTCCATTTTCAAGGGCATATACCAGATCTTCACGCTCTTTTTTACTGGTCAGCAATATTGTATATATAAAAGGTAATGATTTGTCTTTTTGAAGTTTTTTACAGATTTCAACGCCATCAATACCCGGCATCATCCAGTCCAGAATGGCTATCCGTGGAAAGGGTTCAATTTGAAGCAATTTCCAGGCTTCCGTGCCGTCAGTTGCTTCAACAACATCATATCCCCACTCACATAAATTTTTTTTGAGCATATAACGTGTTGTGGGGCGATCATCTGCGATTAATATTTTTATCATGGTTATCTATATTTTTTTTATGATTCATTAATGATTAAAAAACAAAAAAGAATGTTTGTAATTTTTAAATGCAAATTTCATCCCATGTAATAGAATAAAAATTATTGATTATTTTATGGTATACACTTTTCAGTCTCATAAGAGTAGATAAAAAATGGCATGGATATTGCTCAAATTTTAAAAAACTTGGTACATAGCTACTTTAAAAATTCCGAAAAACAAAAGATATGAATCCAACTTATGAAATATTAATCATTGATGGTAGTTCAACCATCAGAATGACCATAAAAAAAGCGTTAACCCCCTTTAATGCAAACATTCAGGAAGCATCAAATGGTAAACAGGGGTTGGAGACAGCCCTTTCAAGACCCTTTGATCTTTTTATTACAGATATAGACTTGCCTGAGCTGGATGGCGTTGAACTGTGTAGAAAACTGAAAAAACATAATCGCACACGCACCATTCCCATACTTATGGTCAGTGATTTAAATTCAGAAGAAGACATGAGTCGAGGATTTGATGCCGGTGCATCAGGTTATTTATCTAAAAAAGAGATTAATACACATTTACCCAAACTGGTAGAAGAAACCATCAATAATTCTACCTTTCGCCATGCCCGCACCATTGCAGTGGTTGATGATTCGAAATCCATCAGGCATATAGTGGGAGATGGTCTCTCTCAGATGGGGTTTCAGGTGTTAATAGCAGAAAATGGACGATTAGGGCTTGAACTGGCAAAAGATGCCCATCCGGATCTTATTCTCAGTGATATTGATATGCCAGAAATGAATGGCTTTGAATTTTGTAAAGCGATCAATGCTGATGAACAGTTGGCTCATATTCCATTTGTTGTCATGAGTACCAATCGGGATCGAAGTCACATGAAACGTATTATGCAACACGGTGCAGCCGCATATATCGTTAAACCGTTCATTATGGATCAGCTGGTTATTTTAATCGAAAAAATTTTATCCGATCATTTTATGCTTTTGCAAAAAGAGCGCGAAAAATTTGAATCCGAACGTCAGCAAACCATTGCCAGTATCACCGGCCTGGTAACAGCTCTGGAAGCACGTGACCCTTATACACGGGGGCATTCAGAAGATGTTGCCCGAATCATTTCCGGCATGGTAAGAATAGCGGGTGCAAGCGTCCATGAGATTGAGCGTGCAAGCGTTGGTGGACGATTACATGATATTGGAAAAATTGGCATTCGGGACAATGTCTTACTCAAACCCGGCAAACTGACACGCGATGAATTCGATCAGATTAAGAAACATCCGGAAATTGGTGCTAAAATTTTAAACACCATTCCCGGACTCTCTGATATTATCCCAATCGTACTCTCTCACCACGAACGTATTGATGGTCATGGATACCCACATGGTTTAAAGGGGTTGCAAATCCCTGAATGGGCACGTGTTACCGCTGTTGCCGATACATTTCATGCGCTAACCAGCGACCGACCCTACCGCGAAGGCATGCCACTGGCAAAAGCACTTCAGATCATCGATGATATCTCTGGCACACAATTATGCCCTGATTGTGTGAAATTGTTTTATCAATGGTTGGATGATGAAAACAAGCACTAAGGAATACTCGAAAAATAAGTTCCCATTTTAGATTGGAGTCCCAAAGCTTTAGCTTTGGGAGTTCCTTAGCTGTTCAATGTGTTGTTTTTCTTTCTGTGACTCCCAAAGCTAAAGCTTTGGGACTCCCCCCAAGAGATTCCTAAGAAACCAGCGGTGCTTACTGGTCCTTTTTTTGTAAAAAGTTAAGGGCTTCTTCAGCCGTTTTATTTTCATGAACAATCATACAGGCTGCCTGGACAAATCGTGTAGGATCACTATGCTGGAATACATTTCGGCCAATAGACAGACCTTTTGCACCTGCTCGTATGGCATCTTCAATGGTTTTAAACATTTCAGCCTCAGATAATTTACTTCCACCAGCAATAAGAATGGGTGCTGGACAGCCAGCGACAACTTCGGCAAAGGATTCCGGATCACCGGTGTAGTTTGTTTTTACAAAATCAGCGCCAAGTTCTGCCCCAATTCTTGCCGCTATTTTAACCACTTCAAGGTCTTTTTCATCCTGTATTTTTTCCCCCCTGGGATACATCATTGCAATTAATGGCATTCCCCAATAGGAACATTCAACAGCAATGCGGCCAAAATCCTGAAGCATTTCCGGGTCTTCATTGTCACCAATATTGATATGGATAGAAACGCCATCAGCGCCCATTCTCAATGCATTTTCAACGGTATTCACCAGTACTTTTTTGTTGGGTCTGGGGGATAACATACTGGATGCTGACAGGTGCAAAATTAATCCAATATCCTTACCGCTTTTACGATGTCCATAGCGAGGCAATCCAACATGGCCAATGACCGCATTGGCACCACCTTCTGCAACCTGATCCACTGACGTTGAAATATCTATAAGTCCTTTGATTGGACCAACGGTTACACCATGATCCATTGGAACGATGACCGTTCGTCCGGTGTTTCGATTCATCAGTCTTTCCATACGAATGGATTTTCCAATATTTAACATGTATTGATTCTCCTTATTTTTATGATTTCGAATAGATATAATAAAAAAAAATTATTGTGTTTATCAATGATAATTAAAAATTTCCAATTTTAAAATGGATACTTTCAATGACCTTGTCGCCCATGCGATCATTGAGTTTTTGAATCATGTCATTTTTCATATAATTTAACTGATGCAGCCATACAGAGCCAGAAACATGAACCTCGAGTTTTTTTCCATACATTCTCCAGGGACGGGCATCATTTGCAATGACAGTTCCCACAACCGATTCCCAAATGTCAGAAATTTGAAACAAATCAGCCCCTTTTGAATGGCTGTACGTTTTCAACACGTTTTGAATAACTGACTTAATGTGGATGGGGTCTTGTTTTTGATTTTTCATAATGAAAGACATATATAAATGGCACGACTGCAAGTCAACCAAAATATCAGAAATTCCTTGACTTCATAAAAGCCCTTGCATATTATAAAGGAATTTATTTTTCGAAAGTTTTTTTTATTAACCTGATAACGAAGGAATGCATATGTCTTGGGATTGGGATAAACTCCAGAAACAACAACGTCATTTAAATAGAGCGCCGACCCCTCCGCAGTGGGATGATATCTCTGAAAAATTTCAAAAATTCAGAAATATGAAGATACCAGGCACATGGCTGATTGGACTTTTATTGCTTCTTCTCTATGCGGCATCATCTACATTTTTTACTGTGGCAATTGATGAAGTGGGTGTGGTTCAACTATTTGGGAAGTTTAATCGCATTGCGCAGCCCGGGTTAAATTTTAAATTCCCGGCAGGCATCGAAAAAGTAACCAAGGTAAAAGTAAAATATGTCTACAAAGAAGAGTTTGGTTTGCAAACGATTCAAGATGTTAAAAAGACACGGTTTTTATTGGACTCCGAACATAATGTTTCACTAATGCTTACTGGAGATTTAAATGTTGCCGTTGTCCCCTGGATTGTTCAATTCCGAATTAAAGACCCCTATCTGTATTTATTTAAAGTCCATGATGTTCGCCGTTTGCTCAGAGATCTGACAGAGGCTTCTATGCGATTGGTCGTTGGAGATAGAAGTATCAATGAAGTCATCAGTAAACGTGAAGAAATTGCTGATCAAACCCAATTACTGCTTCAACAAGAATTAGACAAAGCGGAAACGGGTATCAATATCATGACCGTTGAAATGAAAAAAACCAACGTGCCGCAAAAGGTTCAGCCTTCTTTTAATGAAGTCAATCAAGCCATTCAAGAAAAAGAAAAGGTGATTTATCAGGCCAAGGAAGACTATAACAAAGCGATTCCTGAAGCAAAAGGCGAGGCAGAGCGTGCAATCAAAGCGGCTGAGGGGTATTCATTGGATCGTATAAACCGTGCCAAAGGTGATGCATCCCGTTTTTTTGCTCAATATAATCAATATGTAAAAGCTAAAGATGTTACCCGTCGCCGGATGTATCTGGAGTCTATGAAAAAAGTTTATCCAAAATTGGGCAAAGTCTTTGTTTTGGATGCAGATCAAAAGAATATTTTACCGCTTATCAACATGGATACACTGACCAGAGCTTTATCTCCTGAAGAGGAAGAAAAGAAAGCCAAAGAAAAAGCTAAAGACCAAAAAAAAGATAAAAGAGGGCCTCAATGAATACAATTTCGAAAATGAACATGAATGTAAATAAAGAAATCATCATTATTTCAACGTTGGTTATTTGTTCATTAATATTTTTTTTATCCGCTTTTGTAGTGGATGAAACCGAACAGGTTGTTATTACACAGTTTGGAAAAGTTATTGGTGAACCCAAAATTAACCCTGGGCTTTATTTTCGAGTGCCCTTCATCCAACATGTCAATATATTCCCAAAAAATTTGCAGGAATGGGATGGTGACCCAGGGCAAATTCCCACCTTAGACAAAACCTATATTTGGGTGGACACATTTGCACGCTGGAAAATTGTTGATCCTGTCAAATTTTTTCAAACCGTCAATAATATAACCAGCGCCCTGGGACGTCTGGATGATATTATTGATCCTGCTGTTCGTAACTTTATCACGTCATATCCATTAATTGAAACTGTCCGTCAAACCAATCGCAAAATGGACACCTTTGAAATGGGAATGAGTGAAACCAATGATCGTCATATTGGTACCATAAAAGTAGGACGTGAAAAAATAACCATTGGTATTCAGGAGCAAGCCACACCCAAGCTGTTAGAGTTTGGTATTGAGCTGGTTGATGTAAAAATCAAGCGGGTAAATTATGTTGAGCAAGTCAGAGAGTCTGTCTATGGACGAATGATTGCAGAACGAAAACAAATTGCAGAAAAGTTCAGATCTGAAGGTCAAGGTGAGGCTAGAAAAATATTGGGTAAAAAAGAGCGGGAACTTAAGCGCATTACATCTGAAGCATACAAAACAGCTCAGGAACTAATGGGGCAGGCTGATGCTGAAGCGATTTCAATTTATGCAAACGCTTATACAAAAGATCCCAAATTTTATTCATTTGCTAAAACTTTGGACAATTACGAAACAACCATTACCAAGGACACATCTCTTATCCTATCAACTGATTCCGAATACCTGAAATATTTTAAAGGGTTTTCAGATCAATAATGATGAACAATTTCAAATTATTCAATAATTTGAAACATGTTCCAGGCAAGAACGAAAATAGAACGGGATGTTTTTTTGAGAAAAGACATCCCGTTCTTTGATTGGTTTTCAGTGATTCCAAAATGAACATTGAGGAATAAATGGTTGGCAATCTGTTCAAATGCACATGCCAATTTGCACAAGAAGGCGTTTTTTTGTGCTATAGCGGCCCGACATCTCACGAAATTCTTGTCAGTACCGGCAATACCTTAAAACAATTTTTAAAAAACAATAATGTTTGTAAAAAAAAATATTATTGTATCTTTTCAATTTATGTGGAGATGTTTGAAAATATTATCCGCTATGGTGTGGATTGTTTTCCATCCGGCGCAAATGAGACGTGTCAACGCTATCCTTATGGTATTCTTTCCGCAAGCACTGATGGGGAAAAGATTACAATTCAAAGTGGAAATATTATTGCCCTTGAACAGGGGAATAAATTAAACCAATACCTGAACACCATCCATTCAATGAATCCCCAAGCAATCAGAGATTTTTACAGAGAAAAACGAAAAAATAAATGTGCCCCGGATTGCAAAGGCGCTGGCTTGGGGCTGATTGAAATTGTTCGAAAATCAAGCCAGCCCATTAAGTACTCGTTTAAAAATATTGATGAAACCTTTCTTTTCTATACCTTAACGGCTGTGATTTAAGGAGTTTGCTATGAATAATCTTGAAATCCCCAAAACAAAAACAAGCCCAGAAATCAAATTTAATATCTCAACGCATGAACTGTCTATTAAGGGAGAATCGTTCCCTGAAAATACTTCAGAATTTTATGCACCTGTATTCGAATGGCTCGAAGAATATCTGGCATCGGTTACCGATCAAACAATTATTGTAAATATTGAACTGATGTACTTTAATAGCAGCAGCTCAAAAGTACTGATGGATCTTTTTGATATGCTAGAAGAAAGTGTTAAAGAAGGAAAAAACATAACGGTCCATTGGCGATATGATGAAGAGAATGAAATGGCCGTTGAATATGGTGAAGATTTTATGGAAGATATCGTATCGCTTCCGTTTCATCTGGTAAAAATTTAAAATGAAATACAGAGCAATATTTATTGTGACAGACGGCGAAGTAGAGATAATAGCACTTACGAATCATTATAAAAAATAAAATCAATAGCCATCGGTTCCTCTGTGCTCCATTACCGTCGGTGAACCTGGCCATAACCTCTCTTCATGATTAACAATAAACGAAAAAGTATGCCCGCTTTTTCACTATGGATATTAAGAATGAAATATAAAAAATTATATTGAAATCAAATATATTGCACCCGTTGGGTTGCAATGAATCATTCGGTATACCCGAAAGGAGGTGACGCCCCTATGTAAATATTGGCACAACATCTCCTGTAGGATGCCGTAAACATTATTTTTACTCATAATCATTCAAAAATTTTTTAGGATGATTATAATTATTTTTGAAAAGGAGATGTTTTTTATGTCGATTCAATCTTTTTCCGGATTTGAACCTTTAATGAACGATGGCCTGGATGGTATGGCTCCTAAGCGTGTTCTTAAATATGTGGAATCTCGCAAAAAAGAAAACCATCCTGTTGTTGGCATATATTGCGGATATGCGCCTGTTGAACTCATTCAATCAATGGGCATTGTGCCAGCAGTCCTTTGTTCCTTCTCGCATTCACCCATAGAATCTGCAGAAACCGTTTTGCCTGCAAATTTATGCCCTCTGATTAAATCAAGTTATGGATTTATTATGGAAGGTGCCTGCCCTTTTTACGCCCTGTCAGATGCGGTCATTGCCGAAACAACCTGTGATGGCAAAAAGAAAATGTTTGAAATGATCGCTGATATAAAACCAACATTTGTAATGGACTTGCCTCAGATGCCTGATGAAATCAGTGCCAGTTTGAACTGGAAAAATATGATTTTAAACTTGCAGGCGTTTCTTGAAAAAAACTTTGATCATACAACCAATAATGAAAAAATCGAACATGCCATTCAATGGGCAAACAAAAAAAATCGTCTGATGCAAAAAATATTCGATTATGCATCATTAACCCCCCCAGCGATTTCCTGGAAAGAAATTTATGATGTTGGATTTCTGGCGTTGCCTTCAACCGGGGAAGAAATGGTTCCGCTTTTAGAAAAATTGATCAAAAAGCTGGATAATCGTGTAAAAGAGGGGGTGTATTTTGGCAAGCCGGATTCTCCGCGTGTGTTGGTTACCGGATGCCCTATTGGTGGAGATGCAACAAAAATTTTTAACGTCATTGAAGAGGCTGGCGGGGTTGTTCTTGCGCCTGATTCTTGTACTGGAATGAAATCATTCATGGAACTATTTGATGAAAACACCGGTGACCCTGTTGATGCCATTGCCCGTCGTTACCTGAAAATTCCCTGTGCCTGTATGACGCCTAATAATAAACGTTTGAACGATTTATCTTTGTTGATTGACCGTTTCAAACCAGATGTTGTGATCGATTTTGTATTGCAAGCATGTCATGCCTATAATGTAGAATCGTATAAAGTGGGACAGTTTGTTTCTGAAAAACACCATTTACCTTTTCTGAAAATAGAAACAGATTATTCCAGTGGAGACATTGGCCAGTTAAAAACAAGAGTCGAAGCACTGTTTGAAAGTTTATAATTTATACAGCAACCGAATAAAAAAAAGGATCGGTCATGATAGAAATTGATGCAAGAGGATTAAATTGTCCGGCACCTGTGCTGCACACAAAAGCAGCCGTGGATAAAGGAAATGTTCAATCGATTAAAATCATTGTAGATAATGAAGCAGCAAACCAAAATGTAAACCGCTTTTTACACTCTCAGGCCTTTCAAACCACACAAGAACGAACCAATGATGAGTGGATAATCATGGGTTATCGTCAAAATGGTGCATTACAAATGGAATATTCACCTGAAAGCCATACAACAGTCGATCATCAAAAAATTATGGTTATGTGTGCGACCGATCGCATCGGTTTGGGTGATGAGGAATTGGGGGTGAAGCTGATGATCAGTTTCATTAAAACGTTGCGAGAAATGGGACCGGATTTATGGCGATTGGTATTTGTCAATAATGGGGTTCGGTTAACCATTCATGGCTCTCAGGTTTTAGAAGATCTGAGAGAATATGAAAAAAATGGTTTGCATATTTTGGTCTGTGGAACCTGTTTAATGCATTACAATATACTTGATCAAAAAGAAGTAGGAGAAACAACCAATATGCTGGATATCGTAACAGCCATGCAATTGGCAGATAAAGTGATTAATATTACTTGAACACACTATGACAGAGCTAAGGAACCAAAATTTAATAACGGTTCCTTAGTTCCTGTGGGGATCTCGCTGGACGTATAGACATCAATGACGTTGCGATGTCCTGGTATAAAAAGGGATCCCCACACGGTCAATATGATTTTTCAGTTCCTGTTGTTTTAACGTTTTGTAATTAATCAAATCAACAAAATAGGGCAAACTGCTGTCATCAAAATCATTTTTCATTTTGATGATATCACCATCGCTGATCGTCTCATCCATAATTGTCAGATCAATATCACTGCCATTTTTATAAGACCCTTTGGCGCGACTCCCAAAGACAACAACATTGTTCACGTTGGGATATTTTTTAAAAATTTTATTGAATGTTTTCATATCCCTGTCGGTTAATCCAAATATATTTTTTTGGGGGCCACAGGGTTTAACTGGAGGAATCATTGTTCATTTCGTTTATAAAAAAGTTGTACAATTTTTCTAATGCAACAAAAGTTTCTTTTCGTAGAATTTTTTCCGAACGATTAAATTTTTCACCGCTATAATCATGCGAAAGTTCATTCCTTATACTAAGACCATCCATTAATTCTTGTGCAAAATTAATGTAATTACTCTGCTGTGCCAATCGCAATGTATCTTTGGGTGAAGGTTTAAAAGAAAATTTTTTTTCTTCTAAAAAATCTTTTAAGACTTTCCATGAAAGATCAAGTGTAAATTCAAACCGCTGAATTAATCCATTTCTTTCAAGTTCGTTTAATTCTGTCATCTCCACAGCTTCTTTCAAGCGCATAAATGCGTTTTCAAAATTCTGAAATCTTTGTTTCCAGCGAATATCTTTTTTGTTCATATTTTTCCTTTTGATGATTGTTTTATTGAATTCCGATGCGGGCGTATCCAACAGATGGGGGAAGCATTGTTCATTTTCATTTTAAAATCATTTTTTTTCTAAGTCAACACAAAGAATTCAACACACCACTGTTATGTTGATTAACAAAAATCCTGATTTTTGGGAATGCACCTAATACAAATCAATCAGCTTTTTTTTTATTCAGTTGTCAAAAATATTCGTTTTTGATAACTCAATCATCACAAAATTGAATCATCAATTAAAATTATCATGCTCTCTCGAAAGGATTATCATGGGAACTGAACATATCGTATTAATAGCAGGTTATATCTTTGGTTTTTATATGGCCTGGAACATCGGCGCCAATGATGTCGCTAACTCAATGGCTTCGGCTGTCGGAGCTAAAGCGATCACAATCAGACAGGCCGTTTTTATTGCAGGTATATTGAATATCGTTGGTGCTATTTTTCTTGGGGCTCATGTCACCAATACGATCAGAAAAGGAATTGTCTCAACAGAAATATTGGCAGACCCTCATATTGCGATGATTGGTGCCCTTGCAGCATTATTGTCATCGGCATTATGGGTGACCTTTGCAACCTGGAAATCGTTGCCTGTTTCAACCACACACTCAATTGTTGGATCAATGATCGGGTTTGGTATCATGGCTGGCGGTTTTTCTGTAATTAATTTTAGCAAATTGCTCGCGGTGGTGATGAGTTGGATCATTTCTCCGATTTTTAGTCTTGTACTCAGTTTTTTAATGTTCAAAATCATCGTTAAATTTATTTTGAAGAAAAAAGATTCTTACCTGAAAGCCATAAGGCTGTCACCACTGTTTATTGGTTTGACCGTGTTTATTGTTGTGCTGTCATTTATATTTAAAACACCTTTGGGTAAATCATTGAATATGGGGATGCCTCTTGCAAGTCTCATTGCATTGGTCTTTTCATTACTGATAGGACTCATTGGTGCAAAAATTATTGCAATCTATACCGATCCAAATAAATCGGATGCCACCGAAATGATTTTTCGAAAAATTCAAATCGGTACATCCTGTTATATGGCACTGGCTCAAGGGGCAAACGATGTTGCCAACGCTATTGGCCCCCTGGCATTGATTTATTTTTTAGTTAAAACAGGATCTGCCGGATCAAAAATTCCAGTGCCCATTTTTTTATTGTTGTTTGGTGGCGTAGGGATTGCTGCTGGTATTTCAATGTGGGGTTACCGGGTGATGGATACTGTTGGTCACAAAATAACGACATTGACCAATACACGAGGTTTTTCTGTTGACTTTGCAGCAGCAAGTACCGTGTTAATCGCTTCAAAATTAGGCCTGCCTGTATCAACAACGCATGCTGCTGTCGGCGGTGTAATTGGTGTGGGGCTTGCTCGTGGTCTTGAAGCTGTCAATTTTAACGTTATTGGTAAGGTTATTGTTTATTGGATCATTACCGTTCCAGCGGCTGCGATAACCAGCATGGTTATTTTCTATATTTTTAAGTTGATGAGTTGATTATTCATTTGAACGTTTTTATCAATTTTTTTAATATAATAAGGAGTAGTGAAATGAGAATTCCGTTTGTAAATATGTTCATGACATCTCCCTTTGTCGGATTGAAAGAACATGCTGAAAAAGTAAGTGAATGTTCGCTTTTATTTCAACAGGCAATTGAATGCAGGATCTCCGACAAATGTGACAGTTTTGGCGCATTTCGAAAAGAAGTCAAGCGCCTGGAAAATGACGCTGATGCGATCAAACGTCGTATTCGCGGTCACTTACCCAAAGGAACCTTTTTGGCTGTTGATAAATTCCAAATATTCAGATACATAAAAGAACAAGATAAAGTTTTGGATAAAGTTGAGGATGTTCTGGACTGGATTTCTTTTAAACCTGATTTTAAAATTAATGATGAAATCGCTCAAGATATCAAAGATCTGGTTGATATGACATTGAATCCCATCGAAAAATTGAGCGTAATGATTGAAAATGCCGTTCAATATTTTCAGACATTTTCAGAAGATGATCGAAATGCTGTCAAGGATGTCATTCATCAGTTACGAAAATTTGAACATGAGGCGGATATCATTGAAAAAAAATTGAAGCGAAAAATCTTTGAGATTGAAAAAGACCCGGTCAACGTTTTTTTTCTGGTCAGGTTGGTGGAAGATATTGGGGCGATTGCTGATCATGCAGAAAATACCGGTGATATGATGCGAGCAATGATTTCCAGGTAAAAAATTATATGACGGCCGGGTACACCATTATTTCAGGCAATGATCAATTCAAGCAAAAAGGAGTTTATCATGAAATTTGTCGTTAAGATGATCTGGATCGTAAGTTTTTGTATTTTACCGGTTTGTGCATGGGCACAGTGGACATCGGTTTATGAAACAGGCCAGGAAAATAATTTTGGAATGGGCTTTCAAGTATCCCATTCAAGTATGAATGATACAACAAAGAATATGAATGGCGTATCTGTTGATTATCAGTTTGATGATGTTCCAGGGGTTGGCATTCATATGCTGTATACGTTCAATGACATTTTTGCACTGACTGTGAACCTTGACACGATTATGAATTCAAGTGTTCACATTAAAACAGCAGGCACAAAAGCTAAAATTGGAGAATTATCAACCCTTCCCCTCACCTTGAGCGCCCGATTTTACTTACCCACTGATACGATTTTCAAACCTTATTTAGGTGCAGGGTTTGGTTATTATTTTAACAGTTTTGATTCATCGGTGAGTGATGTCGATATTGATGATGCTTTTGGATTTCATTACACATTTGGCGCAGATTTATGGATCAATCGTTTAGAAAATACAGCCTTGAATATTGATATCAAATATCTTAAA
This sequence comes from Deltaproteobacteria bacterium, assembly GCA_002753725.1. Taxonomy (GTDB): domain Bacteria; phylum Desulfobacterota; class Desulfobacteria; order Desulfobacterales; family Magnetomoraceae; genus Magnetomorum. Next base: position 10,814 of record PEAL01000015.1, on the reverse strand, counting down.
CCTGATACAGAAAATGATCATCTGGATTGGGATGCCTGGAATATTGGAATAGGGTTGATATACTTTTTTAAATAGGAGGAAAAACAATGAGACGACTCATAACTTTGACAGGAATGATTACAGTGATAGCACTTTTCAACATGGGGGGGTGTGGTGGAAGTGATTCGATCAATGGATTTAAACCTTCTATCAATCAAATGACATTTTTCAAAAATCCTGAAAAAAACCCGCAAGTCAATGCTTATACCCAGGGAGATGATGGTGTCATTGTGGTCACCATTTCAGATTACGATTTAAACGCCGACACCATAGAGGTTCAAGTGGATCAGTGTACAACGGCTGCGTGTGACACCAGTACACCTTATCACACTGAGGGCCCGCATTCGTTGTCTCAACAAATGGACGTGCGGTTCACCTATACCTTTCCAAATTTTATCAAATCATTACCTGCAACACATTATTATTCTTTCACTGTTGAAGTGATTGATAGAGAAGGACAGAGTGATACGAAAACATCTATCCTTCAGGTAAACACAGGCTATGCGCCAACCATTGACAATATGATTTTTTACCATAAAACGTATCCCGGCATCCTGTTGGATTCTTGGAATTCCAGTACTTATTATAATTTTACAGTGGAAATTACAGCACAAGACCTGGATTTAAATGTCTACCAATATTATGTTGAACGAAACCTGAAAGATAATGCAGGTAACATCATAAAGACATCCCCTAAAATTGGTCCTATAAGATTGGCCGATCAGACAACTCAAGATTTTGTTCTAAAAATTGAAGCCATTAAAGATGGAAATATCACCAGCAGTTTAATGGAAGGTTTTACCAATCAGACAGGGGCTTTAAATATTACTGTTGAGCTTGAGGATACATTGTCAAACAGTGCCCAAATATCAAGAAGCATTACCCTTACACAATAGACCGATATGGAATCATTAGACTGTAATCATCAAATCATTTCTCTGCTTAAGCCCAATTTTCAGAAACGCTTCCGATGCCGGCAGTGTCATCTGGTCATTACGTCTGAAGAATTGGGAAAAAATTATTGCCCTGAATGCTTTGAGGCTATGGGGAAAAAAAACTATGATTTTGATGAAATTGAAGAACCAGAAACCCAAAAAGTTCGTTATCGGTGTGACGCTTGCGGAATAATTATTGAATGTTAATTTTTTTTGTAAAAGGGTGTCGCTGTATATTATTAAACGGAAAGAAATTTAATGTTTTCAATACAAGCTTTTAAACAAACCTATGAAACAGAAGAAGTCTCTCTATCAATCCGAGATAAACAATTCTCTTTTTTTATACCTAAAGATTTGGACCCTTTTATTAATCAGGCAGATGTTTTACATCACTTTCCATTATGGGCAAAAATTTGGGAAGCATCGCTCGTTTTAGCAGATTATCTTGCCGGTCAAAATCAATCCTCAAAGAAAATTCTTGAGTTGGGTGCAGGCCTGGGAGCCATTGGAATTATCGCAGCATCCTTTGGACATAACGTCACCCTGACAGAATACGATCCTCATGCGCTTCAATTTATTCAAGCCAATGCTCACATCAATTCATGTGACACGATCGATATCAAACTTCTGGATTGGCATGATCCAAAACTGGATGGCAAATTTGATATGATTGTGGGGTCGGAATTGATCTATAAAGACAGTGATTTTTCTCCTCTTGTTGCTTTGTTCCATAAATACTTATCCGATGAAGGTGAAATATTCCTTGCCAATGAACCACGAAAAGCAAGTAAACCTTTTTTAGATATGATGGTACAATGGTACACAATTCAGGTTTGGCGAAAACAATTACGGGCAAAAGATGAGAAAAAGACCATTTTACTCACCCGATTAACTGAAAAAAATAAAAAAGTCGTTCAATGACACAATCGAAATGGCTGTTCCATCCCATTTTAATTTTTATTTATTCAATATTGGCCCTTGGACTATCTCTGTTTTTATATATCTACTGGTATGTCAAGGTTAGTTCCGGATTGATGGAACTGGTTGAAAAATTTGATTTGCCTCATGATAAAGTGTTGGCCATGGAAACATGGGTCGTTATTTTGATGCTATCCATTCTGGTTGGAATCATTTTGATAGGGATCATCATTATTTTTATGTACCATCAAAAAACATTTCAGCTCTATCGATTGCAAAATAATTTTATCAATAATTACACGCATGAACTTAAAACACCGGTGACATCGATTCAATTGTATTTAGAAACCTTCCTGAATCATCAGCTGTCCGCAGAAGATCAGAAAAAATATATAACGTTCATGTTGATGGATGTCAGTCGGTTATCTGAACATATTAATAATATTTTAAATATTTCCAGATTTGAAACCCAAAATAAGACACACGATGTCGAGCCGGTGGATTTAATTCAATTTATTGAGCAATTTATTTCAATCAATCAACATTCATTTACAAAAAGCCTTGTAACATTTGATCATCAGATGCAATCACCGCTTATGTTCAATATGAATATTGCCTTGTTTGAAATGCTTTTTAGAAATTTAATTGATAATGCGATCATCTATAATGACAGTCAGACCGCTAAAATCATTGTTCGCCTGGAAAAACGCAAAAAAAAATTGATTCTGTCCTTTGAAGATAACGGCATTGGTATTGAAAAAAAATACAGACAGAAAATTTTCAGAAAATTTTTTCAAATTGGACAGGCTGACGATCGTTCTGCAAAAGGTAGTGGTCTTGGCCTTTACATGGTCCATAGTATAACAAAAATGCATGGCGGCAAAATATCAATTTTCGATCATCCGAAACACACGGGTTCGGTTTTTCAATTGACGTTCCCTTTTTATCGCCAGGAGCCAATGGAGAAAAGTGATGACAGAAGTGCATCCAAAAAAAATACTGGTGATCGAAGATGAACCCCACATTTCAGAAGGCCTTAAATTAAATTTAACACTAAAAGGATTTCTTGTTACAGTGGCCCCTGATGGTCCTGCAGGATTATCAGAATGGAAGTCTTTTGGTCCTCATCTCATTATTTTGGATATTATGCTTCCTGGGCTTGATGGTTTAAGCATTCTTCAGCATATTCGACTTGAAGATGAACGGATTCCCATTCTGATATTATCCGCTAAAAATACCGCTGCAGATCGTATCAAAGGGTTTAAGAATGGCGTGGATGATTATCTGACCAAACCTTTTCATCTGGATGAATTCTTATTGCGTGTTGATCGTTTGCTCACCCGATCCGAATGGCAACAAGATGGTATGAAAAAGAAAAAAATGCAACCCCTGTCAGAAGATGCATATCGTTTTGGCAATAATCGTATTGATTTTCAAAATGGCAATGCTGCCTGTCAGGTGGGAGAAATTTCATTGACTGAACAGGAAATCAGGCTGTTGAAACTTTTTATCAGCAATCGAGGGGCGGTGTTGTCTAGAAAACAAATACTGGAAATCGGATGGGGGTATGCTGTGGGGACATGCAGTCGGACAGTGGATAATTTTGTTGTCCGATTTCGTAAATACTTTGAAAAGGATCCTAAAAAACCGGAATATTTTGTCAGTAAACGATCTGTGGGGTATGTGTTTGATCCTGATCATGAATGATGGGCGTATCCAACCTTCCACTTTTGACGATGGACTTGCCTATGGCAGTTCCCTTTTAAATTTTTTGAGTAATTCTTGATAATTAATTTTTTTTGATGTATCAAGACCACTTAAATAGATGATATGCAAAACGTTCTGAATCGAAAAGATTCGCTGAATGATTCGGTTCATAAATAACTATTCCACATTCAAAACATCAACTAAGGAGAGTGAACTATGGCAAAAGGAGCAAAAGGATATAATATCAAGACATATTTAAAAGGGCAGACCATTTTTAAAGAAGGTGATCCTGGAAATCTGGCTTATCTGATTCGTAGCGGTTCGGTAGAAATTTATAAAGTAATGAATAATAAAAAAATAATTCTGGAACGTCTGAAGCCTGGTGAAATCTTTGGCGAGATGAGTATTATCAGCAAAGAACCCAGAAGTGCCTTTGCCGCAGCAAATGAATATACAGAACTCGTGGTTATCAATCAAAAGGATCTTGAAGTATCCATTAATAAAAGTCTTCCCATTGTTCAGGCCCTTGCCAATTTATTGATCAAAAGACTTCGCCATACCAGTGAAATGATTCGCGAACATCCAAGTAACAATATCTTTTTAAGTATCTGCAACGTATTGTATCTGCTTCATGAAAATATGTCCGTGCCCAACAAGGAAGGAAAAGCCCTGCTCTCTGAATCAAAAGAACATATGTTATTCAGTGAAGCCTGTCATGTTTTAAAAAATACATTGTCTTTAACACAGATCGAAATTGACGGCATCATGCAATATTTGTTGGAACTTGGTTTAATAGAGGTTAAACAGGTTAAAATTGCCCCAATGGTCATTAAAAAAGTCATCTCCATTCCTGAAGTTGATAAATTCATTGAACGTACGACTGAATATGCCAAAGACTGGAAGCCGGAAAAAGGCTCATTTATTCAAGATCTTGAATTTATTGATATTGCGGAATTCTCAAAAATGATTGCTTCGACACCTGATGATGTTATTCAAAAATTTGTTTCAAAAGAAATTCCCATTGAACTTTTTTACCTGCACAAAGCAGGTGCTATTGCCTGGGCGGATCAACAAAACAGTTCCAGTGATACGGACGCATCTTGATCACTATCTTCGACGAATCATCTTTTTTACAGGGGTTACAACAATTGTAACCCAATTGTTGACCCTCCGCGAATCTTATGCCCAATTTTATGGCAATGCTTTTGTCATTGCCATAATATTTTTGTTTATGTTGTGTTTTTCAGGTACAAAATAATTTTTTGATCTATATCTTAACTTAGGATCCAAAATTTAATAATGTTCCCATTCTTGCATCCCAACTTAGGGCTGCCTTTGTCCGATGGAAAATCGAAAAAACTTCGAAATAGAATAACGATTCCTTCAGCTTTTTCAATTTTCCATCGAACAAATTCACCCCCAAGTTGTTCGCCATAATGGGAACATTATTCAATTAAATTTTGGTTCCTTAGAAAAAAATGATTACTTAAAGGGAAAGGAATCCAATGATCAGCCTAAACATGAATTACCAAAAACTCAATGCTTCGTATCTTTTTTCAGAGATTGCTCATCGAGTTAACACTTATCAACACAATCATCCAGATAAAAAAATAATCAAACTTGGGATTGGCGATGTAACTGAGCCCTTACCGCCCGCCTGCATAAAAGCCCTGCACAAGGCTTGTGATGAAATGGGCAGCAGGGATACATTCAAAGGATACGGCCCTGAACAAGGGTATTCTTTTTTACGAGAGATCATTGCAGAAAAAGATTTCAAGGCCAGGGGCGCGAATATTTCACCGGATGATATTTTTATCAGTGATGGCGCCAAATGCGATACTGGAAGTTTTCAGGAATTGTTCAATCCATCGATTACAGTTGCTGTTCCTGATCCCGTTTATCCTGTTTATGTTGATACAAACGTTATGGCGGGTCGAACGGGCCTGTATAATAAAGGTCGGTATCAAAATCTGGTATACCTGGAATGTACATCAGAAAATAATTTCATTCCGGAATTACCCAAAAAACAGTTGGATTTAATTTACTTGTGCTATCCAAATAATCCAACAGGTGCAACCATCACCAAAGCCGAACTTGAACAATGGGTTCGATATGCAGAAAAACAAAAATCACTCATTCTTTTTGATGCTGCATATGAAGCGTTTATACAGGATCCAGACCTTCCGCGAAGTATATATGAAATTCCTGGTGCAGAAAAAGTAGCTGTTGAATTTCGAAGTTTTTCCAAAACTGCTGGATTCACAGGCCTAAGATGTGCATATACGGTCGTTCCTGAAGGCTGTCTTGTTTATGATCATATGGAAGCACCATTTACATTAAGAGGTTTCTGGAATCGACGACAAACCACTCGTTTCAATGGTGTCTCCTATCCGGTTCAATGTGCTGCACATGCGGTTTACACAGATGAAGGACAGGAACAGGTTAAGCTCTTAATTTCATATTATTTAAAAAATGCCGCTGTCATTCGTGAAGCCCTGACATCAATGGGATTTGACTGTACAGGTGGTGAGAATTCACCGTATATATGGGTGGACACCAAAAGGGATTCATGGGAATTTTTTGATCTGCTTCTGGAAAAAGCGGCGGTTGCCTGTACTCCTGGATCAGGCTTTGGCCGATGCGGCGAAGGTTTTATTCGTATCAGTGCCTTTAATCAGTATGAAAATGTTTTAGAAGCCATTGATCGTATAACAACTCTTAAACTATAAACATGCATTCATGAAAAAATCATACACTCAAAAAATCGAAGACATCATGCGGGATGATCATGCAAAGGGTGGCCTTGCATTTTTTCTCTTTGTATTATCTATCATATATTCCCTGGTGATGAGAATCCGCGCTTTTTTTTATACGCACGGGATATTTCGAACAAAACGTCTGCCCTGCAAAGTTATATCTATTGGAAATATTACCCTGGGGGGATCGGGTAAGACGCCCATGACGATCTATTTGGCACGGATGCTTCAAAAAATAGGGCTTCGGGTACTGATTTTAAGCCGTGGATACAAGGGACAGTATGAACGAAGCATTGGTATTGTCAGTGATGGTAAAAAAATCCTGATGGATGCAGAGTCTGCAGGAGATGAACCGTTTTTAATGGCTGAAAAACTAACAGGGGTTCCCGTTCTTGTGGGTAAAGATCGATATGAATGCGGATGTCTGGCGATTCAAAAATTTAAGCCCCAGGTCATTTTATTGGACGATGCTTTTCAACATTTACGGCTGCATCGGGATGTGGATATGGTTTTGATGGATCGTAGTCGCCCTCTGGGAAACATGCATGTTGTACCCAGAGGGACGCTTCGTGAACCAGCCATGCATTTAAACCGTGCAAATATTTTTATCTTTACTCGCGCATCACAAACGCAGCTTGACAATCAGTTATCTCAGATCGAGCATTATGTCACAAACAAACCTTTGCTACGGTGTCGTCATGTCCCCGACCAACTCATGCAAACCGATGACGCTGGACGTGTGGCGATTTTTGAACCATCATCACTGTCAGAGCATCGTATCTTTGCTTTTTCAGGTATTGCCAATAATAGTGATTTTCTTCGTATGATCAATGGATTGGGTTATCAAACCGTCAGTTCAGAAATGTTTCAAGATCATCATGTCTATAGTGATTCAGATCTTGACACACTCGCTGAACAAGCCAAAGCATCTGGAGCCGAGTGCATTGTAACGACTGAAAAAGACTATGTAAAAATAATTAAAAGAATCCATTGGGCCTTGCCGGTCTTTGCATTGGGAATACGCTTGAGTTTTGGGAATGATTCAGAATATTTTGAAAAAGTGATTAAGGAAAAATTGAATGTTTCTTGAAATTTGTCATGAGCTCCCCCCAATACGATTGGAAGAAGATGCCTTGTAAGTCCTGAATTTCCAACGGGAAATGAAAAAAATATGCAATGATTTATATTTTATTATCTATATTCAGTGGACTGATGCTTACGTTATCTTTTCCAAGTCCTGGATGGCATTTTCTGGCCTGGTTTGCCTTGATTCCGCTGTTTTTTATTGCTTCTCAACAAAGCTCTCTGATCCGATTAACTTTTTTGGGGATTTTGTCCGGCCTGGTCCATTATTTTACTTTGTTGTATTGGATTGTTCAGTCCCTTTGCCATCTGGTTCATCTTCCTTTTTCATACAGCCTGATCATTTTTTGTATGCTTTCGTTATATTTATCCCTTTATCCTGCATTTTTTTTGATTGCCTGTAACCGCTTGTGTAAGAATGCCATCAATGCCATTATCGTATTGCCTGCCACATGGGTGGTTCTGGAGTATTGTCGAACTTATTTCCTTTCTGGTTTCCCTTGGGGCTTAATAGGATATACGCAATATCAAAAACCCCTCATCATTCAACTTGCAAATATAACCGGAGTCTATGGGATTTCATATCTAATTGTTATGGGCAATGTATCCATTTTTTTCTTATTGATGGCAATCTCTCGTAAACCCTGGAAGAGAAAAAGGATATCATGGAAAACAGCATCTGGCGGTGTCATGGTGTTTATATTCCTTTGGGGGCTGTCCCTGTGGTATGGTCACTATTCCATTGATTCTTTGGATAAACACATTCAAACCTATCCCATGGCAACTTTTGCCATTATTCAGGGAAATATTGATCAATCCATTAAATGGGATCCCCAATATACACGCGCTTCAGAAAAAAAATACCTGAATCTGTCCATATCTCAACAAAAAAATCAACCGGATCTTATTATCTGGCCTGAAACAGCGCTGACATTTTATTTTCAAAAAAAGGGCAGGGATACAAACAAAATTAAACAATTCATACAAATATCCCAAACGGATTATATGATCGGCAGCCCTGCTTACATCAAAGATGAACAGGGGAGGTATACATTCTATAACAGAGCGTATCTCATTGGAAAGGATGGAACAGTCAAGGACCAGTATGATAAATATCATCTTGTTCCTTTTGGAGAATATATTCCCTTTCAAAACAGTTTGCCATTTTTGAAAAAATTTGTTGAGGGAGAAAACAATTTTAGTTCAGGAAAGAACCTTCAGCCCATCCAATGGAAGAACTATCAACTTGCTGTGCAGATCTGCTATGAAATTATATTTCCCAATCTTTGCAGAAGCATTGTACAAAAAGATGCCCATATCATCATCAATATGACCAATGATGCCTGGTTTGGAAGAACAAGCGCCCCCTACCAGCATTTTGCTATGGCCGTATTTAGAGCAGTTGAAAACAGACGTGCATTGGTTCGTTCGGCAAATACGGGTATCAGTGGTTTGATTGATCCTGTAGGGCGCGTTGTGACATCAACACCCATTTTTAAAGACGTTGCCATGACCTTTAAGGCACCGCTTATGAATCATCAAAGCCTGTACACACGTTATGGAGATTTTTTTGCAGGTTTTTGTGTGTTGATTGTTTTTTTGAAAATAACTGAATGTATCATATTTCGCATTTCATAGCAGAAAGTGTTAACTACTTTTCAGCAAATATGAAGGATGCCGTAGTGTTGTACTTTTCGATTTTGTTGTGATATGAATCAATCAGGTTACATTATTTAATATGAAGGTGTGAACATGAAAAGTTATTTTGCAGCTATGTTAGCGTTGGCTTTTTTAGTTGCTTCTTATGCATATGCAGAAGAAACAACCAATGAACGCTTAATAAGAGTTGAGGAGTCTATAAAAAGTCTTGATCAGCGATTAAGTCAACGAATAGATGATACAAATCAGAAAATTGAATATTTAAGAGATGATATTTCAAACTTAAGAGCTGGAATAACATCACTGAACCAAACTTTATTTTTTTTCTTTTTCGCAATACTGGCAATTATTATCTGGGATAGGCGCACAGCATTGCAACCGCTTAAAAATGATATTTCAGCAATAAAAGAAAAATTAAAAGTTATTTGGGATCATTTCAGGTTTGATAAAAAGACAACTATCATACCAAGCGCTTAAGAAATCTGAAAAATCTGGGAACCACTGTTTCGTCGAAAATGTTTCATCTTATCCATGCCCCCAATTCACTGAGTGCTGTCGATGTCATCAAATAAGGTTCTTGTATCTCAATCGTCAGTTGTTGCATAGTTTCTATCAATCGGGCCAACGACCAGGAATCAACATCCCAGGGTTTGGTATGATAGTACTCAGAGACATATCCCCACATATGCTGCAATGCATTTCTTGCACCGCCGATTGAGGGTTCTTTTTTTAATAATTCAACAATTGTTTTGGCCAGCTCAGAAAAGTCATCAAAAGGTTTCATTGAAGAGACAGTACGTCCCAGTTGTTTATATAGATTAACATCTCTGGCAAGAACCGAATACTTATGATGCTGCCATAATTCCCGGGCATTTTGGGGGAGTGGTATTCGGCCCTGATCTTTGTTCTTATATTTTTCAGAGAGTATTTGAAACTGCTGGTAAGGTTCATCAATATATATATCAGGCCATTTGTCCTGATTCGCTCGTATAAGAACTGGCGACTTGTCTGTAAATCCTCTGAATGACATTTCAGCCGCCAAAAGTTGATGCCGCTTCCGGAGTGCCCATCCATAACCAACCCAGCGAAGGGTTTCCGGATGTTTGGAATATCCCTTTTTTTGATTCACAATGATTGAGACAATTCCATGAAGTTCCCGATGTTCACCCAGTAAACTTTGTCGGTTTAAATAGCCTGGTTGGATATCCCAAATTCGCATTTGTCCCTCATCTTTTTTTATGCTCTCAGACATTCTGGAACGTATTTCCAAAAAGTCGGATATTCTATATATTGGCCCGACCGACCGCAAGGTCGAATGGAAACCAAACCATGATTTAAGTGCAGCAGGATCAATTAAGGAACACTTGAAAAATAAGTTCCCCATTTTAGATTGGAGTCCCAAAGCTTTAGCTTTGGGAGTTATATAATGTATCGTAAAAACAAAAAGCCTAATAAGTTAGGCTAATATAGAAAATTGATTAGGATTATATCATAATGAAATGAAAAGAAAAATATGTTATTGATGCGTTGATGGACTATACCTTGCCAGGCGGATAAGCTTTTTTTATACATGCGTTCGAACGACGGGTGCAACACAAAAAAGTTGCACTTTTTTCTTAGCCCTGTAAGGGCGTTAAATACCAGCCCAGGGCAACGCCCTGGGTAATGGTATAAGGGTGTTTTAGCCCTGAAAGGGCGGGACATATTGCAATGTTCA
>PEAL01000138.1 GCA_002753725.1 Deltaproteobacteria bacterium | reverse complement strand
AATTTTTATTTTTTTTTTCGTACAATATATTTAGAGTATATTTATTTACAAACTACAAAAGGAGGTTCTTTTATGAACTACAAAAGGAGGTTCTTTTATGAAATACCGCATTTTTTGTCTCACCAGTCTTTTTATCTTTACCTTTATCAACCTGGCTTTGTCAGAAAACCAGGGCTTATACGCTACAACATATTATCTATACAAGGGGCAGCTATTCAAAAAAGCGCCGCGGAGTACAGATGTTGTTGAAGTTAAAACCTGGCAGGGGAGTATTTCTGAAAATACGACATGGGAATCGGACAAAATCATTACTGGCGACCTTACCATTGAAGCCAGTGCAACACTGACCATTAAACCCGGTGTAACCATTTATTTTCCAAAAGTGGATGAAGATGGTAACGCAGTGGGCGACACTGATTTTATTGTTGAAGGACGCCTGAATTGTCAGGGGCTTCCCAATAAAAAGGTGGTGTTTACATCGTATCATAACACAAAAAATAATAAGGATTGGGCGGGTATTGATTTTCAGTCGTCAACAGGCCAGGTGTCGACTATTTCCAATGCTGAAATTTTATATGCTTATGAAGCGGTTAATATTAAAAGCCAGGATGTTACCTTTAATTCTTGTCGAATTGCCTATGCAAACCAATATGGTTTAAAAATGGAAGAAATGATTTCAACCAATGTGGTGACCATTCGAAATTCAATTATTGAATCATGCGGGACTTATGGTGTGTCTACCAATAATGGCCGCATTTATATCAGTAATTCAAGCATCAGGCAGAACGGTTCTTATGGGTTGAAACAAGATCTTGGCAGCCTTGATATTGTTGATTCAATTATTGAAGGAAACAAGACTTATGGCTTAACAATGGAAAAAGGAACCTTAAACATTTCAAACCTGACCATCCAATCAACCAGCGGAGATGGCATTATTTTAAAGCCTGAAGTGATTGTCAATGCCAATGAACTGGTTTCAATAAAAAATTCACAAAAAGGCTTACACATTGATGAACTTCAAGATGCGTCTTTTATTAATTGCCAGTTTTCTGAAAATGGTAATTATGGAATTTTGATTGAAAACTCAGAAGCCTCCTTTGTTAATTGTATTATCAATAAAAATAGCTGGTCAGGTGTTAAAGTTCAAAAAAAATTATCTGATATTACATTCAAACACTGTACAGTTAACGAAAATCAAAGAGCGGGTTTCTACTTTGAAGATCAAACGACAGGTGATGTTACCTATTCTACGATCGAAGGGAACAAAGGTTTTGGGGTTAAACTTGCTGCAACCTCCAATCCTTCTTTTAATTTTAATCATATTTATGGGAATACTGGGAGTGAAAATACTGGGGATAGTATTCAATATTTTGATGATGATGATTGGATTGTGATTGGAAAAAATACTGTTAGCCACCCTTCAAATATTTTGACGTCAAAAAGGTATATAAGAGGCTTTTATTATAGAAAAGATGGTGATTCTTTCACTTCTTCCTATAGTAATTGGTATTATTATAATTATTCACAGATTTTATATAAAGGTAACAGTGTTAATCAGAATGACTGGAGGAATAGGCTTTACTCTTCTGGTAGTTATAATATGCCAACCATATCTACTAGCTTTTCATTAAATAATTATGTTTCTCATGAAAATGATATTCAGATCAAAATATATGAAGATTCTAACAGTACGAAAGCTCGATTATGGGTATATCAATATTATTACAATTACTTAGCCCCAAGCGGCTACCAAGTAGCCGCCATCGTAACCCCAGAAACCAGAATAAACTTCAAAAACAACTACTGGCGCCAGGAAGCAACAAACAACACAATTAATTCCTTTGTCTACAGCGAAAATTTAAATATCAACATAGACAATCACAGTTGGGACCCATTTCCAAACGTAGGAAGTACTCTTTCAGTTCATGCATCCAAAAATGTGAAAGGGATTGCCAATTCGGAAGTTAAAGTCCCCATAACCATTATCAATTATACAAACGATTTAAATGTGATTTCCTTCCAATTCACAGTTGATTATAATTCTGAAATTCTGTCAGCAAAAGGCATATTAAAAGAAGGCACATTAACTGAAAACTGGGAAATTTTTACGGATGTCTCTGATGGCAAGAAAATCAGTGTGAGAGGCATTAATATTGATCCACTTCAATATGGTAAGGATGTTTTAATTAACCTGCTTTTTGATGTGCGATCAGATGTAGAAGTGGGAGAAATCAGCACCTTTGATTTTACAGATTTTAAAATTAATTCAGATATTGAGGATATTGTAAAAGAAAATGGTCGGTTTCAGGTGATCAAAGAAACCTTTACTGTCTCTGGTGATGTTGTTTATTTTAATAATGATAACCCCATCCCGGGAACCACAATGACCATTGATGGGGGTGAACACCCCATGGAAGTTTTGACCGATTCAAATGGTGAATACGCTATTCCAGGATTAAAGCAGGAAAATTATATTGTTGCGCCTTCAAAAGACCTGCAAATTTCAGATATGATCATTACGCCTTACGATGCTTCCCTTGTCGCCCAATATGCACTTAATTTGATTACATTAAATGAATATCAAATTAAAGCAGCCAAAGTGGATGCTGATGACAAGGTAACTGTTTTTGATGCCTCAACCATTGCCAAATATTCAGTGGGCCTGATCAATCAGTTTGATAAAGGTGCCTGGATTTTTGATCCACCTTCGCAGGAATTTACCCTGGATCGCGACATGATTTCCCAATTCAAAGGCATTGTTATTGGCGATGTTTCCGGCAACTGGACAGCATCTGACAATAACCAGAATAGTACACCATCTGACTTTATCGTTCGTATACCCGATATTTCAGAAGTCAGCACTGATGAAACCATACAAATTCCCATTGAAACAGATCTTGTTACCGGTTCAAAAATCTATTCGTATTTTATTGAAATTGAATATAACCCGGATATTGTTACGTTCACAAACATTTCAAAAACAGAAACCCTTTCTGCCAATTGCCCTAACCCTGCTGTTTATACAAACGACAGCGGCATACTCAGAATTGCTGCATTTGGCACAGAGCCGCTAAAAGGTGAAGGGGCTTTAATTTTTCTTAAAGGACAAATTAAGGGCAATGATGATGAAATGTCTTTGCTGACATTTAAACGATTTGCGTTTAATGAAGGCGCTCCAAAAGTGACCCTTGAGAATGGGTCTATTTTAATTGGTGAAAATCCGCTTTCTGTTTCACCTGAAAAGATTGAAATTCAAAAAAATTCAGGACAGCTATCCATCGATATTATTACAGGTGATGCATCCATGAGCTGGCAGGCCATTACAAATGATGCATGGCTTACGATTGATGGCAACACCAATGGCATGGGCAGTGGAAAATTGATGGTCAATTATTCCGATAATCCTGGCACTGCCAGATCAGGATCAATTACCATCAGCAGCGCAGAAGCTGCCAATGGCCCTCAAACTGTCAGTATCTACCAGTTTGGCATGTACCAGCTTCAAATAGAAGATATTTCCGCTGATCCGGGTGATCCCCTTTCTGTGCCCATTATCATGAATAATCCGGATGGAGAAGCCATTGAATCTATCCATTACAGCATTGAGTATGACCCCACAATTCTGGATTTAACAGAGATCAGTTTTGAAGGATCAATCATTGAAAATGCGGATGTGATGACAGAGCAGAATATTGATACAGATGGTCTGATTATTCTGAGTTTCCTGATTAAAGAAGATCATTTTACCAGTGCCGGTAAATTAACCACATTAAACTTTAATGTCATTGGCACGCAGGGGGATTCATCCGTATTAAAGTTTACAAATGCCATGATCAATGCAAAGCAAGCCAGTGCAGATGATGGCATGTTCATTATTGGATACATTGTTTCTGGCTATGTGGGATATTATGATGTTTTTTCTCGTGAGGTTCCAGGCGTCACTCTTATGATTAATGATTTTAAAACGGTTAGCAATGAAATGGGACAATTCTATTTAAAAAATATTCCTTCAAATGCCTATTATTCGTTAGTGCCATCAAAAACAACCGATCTTGCCGGTCTTACCATGCAAGATGCTATTTCAATCCTTAAATATACAGTCAATAAAGCGAGCTTTAGTTGCAGTGAACGACTTGCCGCAGATGTGTCACAAGATGGTATCATAAGCCCTTTGGATGCTGCAAAAGTCGCTAAATTTATAGTCAAATATGAAACAGGCACAGACTACTGCATGAACGATACGTGTACCCATTGGATATTTTCCACAGAATCGATTCAAAGCTGCGAAAATGATATGCCCATAATCTTCTCAAATAAGCATGAATACTCACCACTGGAACAAAACATGGCAGATCAGAATTTTTACGCTTATCGACTGGGCGATATCAACAAAACCTGGATTGAAGATGAACCCAGTTCTCGAAAATCTGAAAGAACACTTTCTGCAGATGATATACCGGAAATTTTCGTTAAACCTGGATTCATTTTTACGTTGCCCGTTCTGTTAAATGAAATCAAAGATATTAATGGCATTTTATTGTCTGTCACCTTTGATAGTGATGTGATCCAACCCACTGGCGGTAATATCGATACTGGTATTCTGGCTGGTTTTGAGCTTCAACAGGAGATCAGTGTTCCTGATATTGCGGCTTTTGGTATTTACAGCACTCAGTTGGTACAGGGAAGCGGTAAACTCATTGATCTTTCCTTTGAGGCAATGGGTAAAAAACAAAGCACCATTGTCAGCATCAAAAAACTGGATTGTAATGATCTTCAAGCATCAGGAGGCTTTTTGGTGAACACAATCACCACAACACAATTCAAGGTAACGATTGATGTTCCTGAACCTGAAATTTTTACCATTGAAGACCAGATCATTAAGGAAAGTTCTTTGTCCAATACCATCCCTTTAACCATAACCATTCCGCCCATACCTGGCGGGTTAACGCAGTTATCGGCAACATCTTCCAATACTGATTTGGTTCCTTTAAGCAATATTGTTTTTGAATCAAATGGTAATATCGTATCATTGATAATTCATCCGGAAAAAGGCCATTATGGGACAAGCGAAATTACAATAACATTAACAGATAGTTATGGACGTACAGCTTCTTCCTCTTTTACCATTACAGTTGATCCTTTACCCGACTCTCAAATTAATGTTGTGGGTTGTGGAAAGGTAAGCATCAATGGCATTGAAACCAGTTTACCCTGGACCGGACGATTTGATTATGATTTGGATGTTTTTCCAATAACAGCCATACCCTGCAATGAAAACTGGCGCTTTGATCACTGGTCAGGAGATATCAACAGCGTCAATCCAACCATAACCATTCCATCCCATGAACTTAAAACACTGAAAGCCAGTTTTGCAGAGACATCTGTTTATCGTGTCAATATCAACGCCCAAAGTCTGGATACACAGGATAGCTTTCAAATAAAGGTGAACAATACTATTCATACACTTCCCTGGTCTGGCGAGTTTATTGATGGATCGCTTGTTCAGCTTGACATCGTAAATATCACCGATTTTCAAGGCTGGACAGGAGATATATCTTCAGGACAAACCAGTTTATCGTTAACAATGGATAAAGACATCAATCTTACAGCGCTTTTTTATGCTTTTGAAATGTTAATCAAAAAAGGCTGGAGTCAGTTCTCATCACCATTAAAACCGCTGAAAAATGAGGTTACATCACTATTTCCCGAGGGCGCATATGTGTACCGCTATATCGAAGGCATGTATGTGGAAACAGATAAAATTGTGCCAGGGATAGGGTATTGGGTTTATAGTCCAGTTGAGACAACAATCAAAATTACCGGAGAGCCATTTACCGCCTATAAGAAACGTACACTTTCAGAAGGATGGTTTCTCATAGGGGCATTAAGTCAGGTTTCTCCCATTTCAGTTGTCCCTGAAGATGCCATTGATGGCATCTATGAGTATAAAGACGGGATTTATGTTGAAGTACCCACATTAAAGCCGGGTTATGGGTATTTTATTCATGTGTCAATGGAATGTGAAATCGGAGAATAGATATGAGGCGTTATTGCTATGCGGCACTGATGATCATCATGTGGTTTCAAATAAACCCTTTTTCCATAAGTGCCGGGCCACCGGAAATGCCTGCTAAAATAACAGGCATGCTGACAATCAATGGAAGAAATCTGACAGATAGCACCGCTATCGGTTTTAATGTCTATGTGACCCGGCTTGATGGAACATCGTATTCACCATCTGCTGAAGATACTGATGGACTGACCGATAACTTTTATTCTCTGTATATTCCTTTTAGCGGAACAGTGATTGCCACTCAAGGCGAACAGGCAATTATTCATGTGTCTAAAAGTGGTGTTGAAGCAACAATAACTTCTCCTGCTGGTGGGGTGTTAACAATTGGAGAATCAGGTTCAAATACGCAAATCAATATCCAGGCTGATATTGATTTGCAGCCTGGCCTGAAAATAATATTTTGATGGTCTGATGCGTCAGTATGTCTGAACCATGATGCGTCTGATGAAATGATGAACCATGATTTGACCGAGGTTTCATCATGTTAATCATATAAATCAGACGAATCATGGTTCAGACAAAATGACAAAAAAAGGAGAGAAAACCATGAAAAAAGCATATTATTTGTTCATTTGTATATTTTTTATTCCATTGACAGTCATGGCCGATCAACACGTATTACCGACTCGAATAGGCGGCAAATTATTTATAGATGGATTTCAAATCAGCAGAATAACAGATAGTGGATATGTTATCGAAGTGCGACAAATAAATGGTACGCCTTTTCAGTCTTCAGCAATTGATTCCAATGGCCTTAACAGATATGACTGCTATGACATCAATATTCCAATGAATAATACGCAAAATGATTTAAACAAAGCTTTTTCAGGCGATATTGGTATCATTCATGTCTATAAAGATGACAGTGAAATCTCTGTTCAATCACCACCCGGTGGAAAATTTATCATTGGAGAAAGTGCTTCAATCAAGACAATCAATATTATTTGTGGTCAGGCGCCACGGGCAACTCCACTAATGGTCAATACTGATGCAACCATCATTCATGTCAAATTAGATGCGCATCATTCATTTTATGCGGATGACAGAAATCTCTCTTTTCAATGGGAACAAATTTATGGGCCGGAAGTCGTTCTCTCTGATCCAACAATTTCTGATCCGGAATTTTCGATTTCGGATACCTTGAGCTTCAAACAAAGCCCAATTATTTTTTCTTTATCAATTACAAATTCGTTTGGTGATACAATTGTCGATAAAATAAGTGTGTTTCCGGAATCCAATAAACAAGCCCGAATTGCACCCCCTCAAAAAGGCTTACCATTTGCAGATAATTTTGCGACAGATGCATTCAAAGACCCACAGTTTACCACTGCAAACTGGTTTACTTTTGACAGTACCATTAAACTTCCCGGATTAAAACAATCCATTGGCGCTTTTGAACCTTATAAAAGAATTGATCCTTTAGGCGTACAAACACATTCATCTTATGCCACAGCAATTGCTGACATGGATGGTGATGGCGATTTGGATGTGATAATTGGAAATCGATTAGAAATCAATTATCTTTACCTGAACAATGCTACATCTAATCCTTTTGCCAACGTAGAGCCACAAAAAATAGGCACAGAAAAGTTATATACCTATGACCTTGCCATTGGCGATGTCAATGGTGATGGCTCTTTAGACCTTGTTGAAGCCTGTTCTGGTTGTGCGAATCGTGTATACATGAACAATCAGACATTAAGTCCTTTTAAAGATGTGATCCCAATCATCATAGATTCTGCTGAACAAAACGATACCACCTCGCTTGCCCTTGGCGATATTGATGGAGACCAGCGACTTGACTTGATTGTTGGAAATCAATACCAGACAAACAGACTTTATCTGAACAATGGCACAGACCATCCTTTTGAAACCGCCATTCATATTACGAATCAGAATAATGCCACCAAATGTCTGGCACTTTGCGATATTGATCGAGATGACGATCTTGATTTAATCGAAGGCAATGACAATTATTACAATGCCATTTATTTAAATGAAGGAAAACCTGATTTTTTTCGTGAAGCCATTTATATCAATACCAATCGAGATCATACAGAATCAGTGGCAGCAGGGGATATGAACAACGATGGCTATATTGATCTGGTGGTTGGCAATTTAGAAGAAGCCGACCAGTTATATTTCAACACAAAAGACAGTATTCCTTTTTCTGAAACAAATTCAACCACTGTTGGAGATGAATTATCACAAACATTTTCAGTTCAATTAAATGATCTGAATGGGGATGGATCTATTGATATTATTACTGGCGGTATTGGTTCCAATCGGTTGTATGTTAATAATGGAACGGCCAATCCTTTTGAGAATGTCACTGCTATTGCTATCACACCAGATTACCTGACAAAAGAAATTGCAATAGGTGATCTTGATGGTGATCTTGATCTTGATATGATTGAAGCCAACAAAGATCAGATCAATATGGTTTACATCAACAACAGTATATCGGGTTTTTCCTTTATTTTAGACCAAAGCAATAGAACCAATACCATTGAATTTGCGGATATGGATAATGATGGTGATTTGGATATGATTGAAGGAAATTATGGTCAAATCAATCATCTCTTTTTAAATAATGGCACGGCTGATCCTTTTAAAGGTGTGTCTGGAATTAATGTTTCAAACAATGACACCAATACAACATCAATCGCCATCGGCGATGTTAACAAGGACAACTACCCGGATATCATTTGCGGTGATTATAATGAACTCAATAAACTATATCTCAATTCAGGCTCCCCTGATTTTTTTACTGCACCCCTGTATATCGGTAATACTTCTGATAAAACAAGAGGTGTCACACTTGCAGATATCAATGGCGATCATTATCCAGACCTGCTTGTGGGCAATAATGGTTTGAATTATATCTACTATAATAATGCACAAAATGAATCCAATCCTTTCTATGGGGTAAATCCTGTAAGCATATCATTGGAAGATGACTGTACAAACAAATTAATTGCTGTTGATATGAATACCGATGGTTATACTGATATTATTGCGGTGAATGGTTTTGATTCACCCAATAAACTGTATCTCAATAATCAAAATGGTGGTTTTGTCAGAACAAATATTGATTCAGATAATTTCGATACCCAGACAATCATTGTGTATGACATTGATAATGATAACGATCTGGATATTATTGCTGGAAATTATGCGGAATACTATGGCAAAAATAGACTATATCTGAATAATGGAGATCAAACGTTTACGGGTAAAGATATTACGCCAGATGTAACGAATACACAGAGCCTTGCATTAGGCGATATTAATGGAGATCTTTTATCAGATTTAATAATCGGTACCTATGAAGCCAATAATATCATTTATCTGAACACTGGACAGGATGATTTTCTGGAAACGTCATCCCCAAAAATTATTCCATCCGGAATTCATGAAACAATGGATGTCAAACTGTGTGACATTGATAATGATGGAGATCTGGATTTTATTGAGGCCAACTCAAATCACATGAATCTATTATTTGTGAACAATGGCGATGGTGCTTCATTTTATACAACTTTCGAATCCGTCCAGCAAAATTTATTTCAAACCAGCGCAGTGGTGACATCTTTAGAGATCGATACGATTTCTTCTGGAAATATTCCAAAAGTCGTATTGAATGCCACAGAAGATCTGGAATTTAATACACACATTGACTATTATCTCAGTAATAATGGCGGCAATCAATATTTTCAGGTAATGCCTGGGATATCGTTTATTTTCCCAACACAGGGGAATGATCTTCGCTGGAAAGCGCAGCTAAATGCTTTATCCACAACAGTGACCCCTCTGCTCAAGGAAATTTCTGTTAATATTCAACAGATGAGATTTTGTGATACTTTTCCTCCATTAACCGCCATTGAAAAAAATGATGTCAACTATAAGATATCATTTTCTTTGTGTGAATATCTTGGAGACCCCACATTTTCGGTTGTTTCTTCCAAACAGGATATTATTCCTGATAACAACATTCAGTCCGGCTGTGATGGTGAGGATTGTTATCTGATGATTACCCCACAAACAAATATTATTGGCGAAACGGTTATTATGTTAACGGTAACAGATGAAACAGGAAGCGCATACACACAATTTACACTCTCTGTAGAAGATGCCTGCCCTCAAGCATTATCGTATACCTATCAAACCCCTGAAGATACAAACTTGACAGCCAGTTTGCATGCCGAAGGCGCAGATTTCAGAAATTTTTTTATTGAATCGCAGGGTGACAAAGGAATCGCAGCAGTGACCCATCAATCCAATGGTGACTTTTTATTTACCCCGCACTCAGATATGAATGGTAAAACAAAATTTTATTTTAAGGTTGTAAATAATGACTGTGAACTCAGCATCACTTATGCAGAAGTGGATATTTTTCCAGTAAATGATCCCCCATCATTTGATAAAGGCGATGACCTTTCGATCTACGCTTATGGGGTTGAATACAAACAGACTGAATGGGCGAAAAATATCATTGCAGGGCCTCAAGAAGAACCCGATCAACAACAGCTCACTTTTATTGTTGAAATCGATGACATCTATAAAAATTTATTTCAGGACAATGGATTACCCGCCATTTCACCAGATGGCACTTTTACCTGTATTCCAAAACAAAACATTGAGGCCGTATTTAGTGCATCAGTTTATTTGAAGGATACAGGGGGAACCGATAATGGCGGAATCGATCACAGTGAAAAAGCAAGCGTTCAGATTCACTTAAAAAAAGTATACCACATATTAAATGTAAAATCTGAGAATGGTAGAATTGCCATCAATGGACAGGAATTTAAAAAGCCGCCAGAATATGATAACATCCTTACCGGCCAACCTTATGATACCGTAATCGCAAAAACATTTCCCGAACCTTACCCGCTGACATTAGTGAATCAATCTTCTGTCACACTGAAATCCAATCCCAATGAAGGATGGACTTTTGTTCGCTGGATTATTGATGGTCTTACTGACTTTAATGATCCAGTCACGATCAATATGAATGAGGATAAAAATATCTATGCTGAATATACAAACCAGTATACCTTGAAAATTAATCGACAAGGAACATTTGGGCAGATCAAGATAAATGGTCAGGTGATTAATTTACCCTATGAACAGTCTTATCCTAAAGATACTGTGTTAACCATTGAAGCATTGGATCAAAATGAATGGAATTTTATTACCTATGATGGTGACCTTCACAGTCAACAGCATATTGAACAACTCACCATGTCATCTGATAAACAGATAGGGGTAATCTTTGAAAAATTTTTGCAATTATCCATTGCAGGAGATGATACATCTGTGAAAATAAATGGTGTTGTCCATCCTTTGCCCTATACGTCCCTTTCGTTTAATAAAGACGATGCCATTCAACTGGAGCCTGTTCAAAAACAATTATTTTCACATTGGTCAAATGATATTAACAGCCAGGATGCCGTATTAAATTTTGTTATGGATTCCAGCAAAGATATTTATCTGCATCTGAATTCTTTCCAGATGGTTTTATTGAAAGGTTGGAATTTAATATCCATCCCAGTCTTTCCCAAAGACAATAGCAGATCAAGCCTCTTCCCTGATGCTGACCTTTCCTATATTTTCAAAAATGGTTCATATATTATGACAGACACCATTCCAACAGGATTGGGTGTCTGGATATCAGTTCCTGAGGATAAAATCTATACCATTGGCGGCCCCGCATTCGAATCGCACACAAGAAATATAAATCCAGGATGGTCGTTAATAGGAACGATTCATAAAGAAAGCCTGTTAACGTGCAGTGATCCTGATTCCATTGCACTGGTGTACCAGTTTAAAAATGGGGTGTTTAATGAGGTTCAAAAACCGCATCTTCTGATAAAAGGATATGGATATTTTATTTTAGTGACAATGCCTTGTACGATTAGTTTGGAGTGAATGATTAAATTATCTGATCATGGAAAATTATCTGATTATGGGAAATTGTCTGATTATGGGAAATTGTCTGCTCATGGGAAATTGTCTGATTATGGGAAATTGTCTGAACCATGATGCGTCTGATGAAATGATGAACCATGATTAAACCGGGGTTGCATCATGTTAATCATAATAATCAGACGAATCATGGTTCAGACAGATGCACATGGAAAATTGTATG
>PEAL01000137.1 GCA_002753725.1 Deltaproteobacteria bacterium | reverse complement strand
GGTAGAAATCATTATGAGTGCAAACGCACAAATAGCAATAGCAAAAATGGTAGATGCTGACATGTGTTTCTCCTTTTTTGTTTTGTTCTCAGCGATTACATTTTTTCTACAGATAACGTATAGCCATCAAGAACACGAATAACCATAATGCGCTCTCCGGTTTCAATTTTTTCACCATGTTCGCAGATAGCGTCAAAGATTTGTGTTCTGTTCTGAATGGATATTTGAATTTGTCCACTGCCATTCTGGGGAATGGTCAAATATACCGTACCTTCTTGCCCAATAGCATTGTTCATGTCCAACGTTCCACTGGATTCTAAATGTGCCATAGAGGAAAACAGTTTTATCATGAGGTACACAGTCAAGATACCGGCAAAAAACGAACAAATGAGTGTCAATAAGAGATGGGCCTGCACTTTAACCATACCCAGACCAACCAGACCGAACATCATAAAAAATGCAGTAAAATTTTGAAGGGAAAGATACTTGAAACTGTCATAACTATCTGACAGGGTATGATCGGTATGAATGGGATCATGATTGATCTGGAGATCAACATCCGAAATATTGATAAATCCCATCATTTGTAATACGAGCTTTATGATAAAAAAACTGCCACCAAATACTGAACAGGCGAAAAAAAACCATTCAATGGGATCTTCCATAAAAATCACTTGCCTTTGACAAAATGCATCGTTTTTCTGTCTGTTGAATTCAGATAAAAGGTCTGAATAAAATCCAGACTGCCATTATCATTAATTTTCAGTTGATCAATACCCCGTCGATCTGGGGAGCAGTTATTCAGTTCTTTTTGACTGCCTAATTCTTCAAGATATCGGGAACTGATATATAACGTTTCATCACGATCCAAAGCAACAGCGAATGCCCCATACTGCCCACAGGCGGCATAACCTGTGGAACCACAGGCACTATCACCATACTGCATAATTGAAGCACCCAGTTGATTGAGACGGGTCAACATTTCTCCATTGGTTTTGAGAATATATACATTACCTCCCCCATACCATGAATTTCCGGAACTTCCAAACAGAATTCGTTGATAGTTATTGATAAAAACAATATTCCCCAGATAATCAGATAAACCATCGATATTTTTAATTGCTGTTCTACGATTCAAATCAAGGATATCTAAAGCACCGTAAAAATTAGAATAAGTAGTTAAAAACCCTGTGCTACCATCCGGGCTGACAATCATATCACCCAATGTCACTCGCATCACCACGTTGGTTTCTTGAATATCAATAGTGTCAACAACTTCATCTGTAAAAAGATCAATTTTTACCGCAACTTCATAAACGGTTTTATTGATATTGACAGGGTCGATTTTTTTGGGAATCATTCTTTTTGTTTGAAAAAGATACCGATCATCATCTGTAATTGTTGCGTATCGGCTATCAACCCACACAGGAAAATGTTTGTACACCCAGGTTCCACTCGTAATTTGCTTGTCAACATAGATCGCTTTCCAAACCTCAAAATCCACTTTTATTGTTCCTGCATAGCAATAGCGATCATCCGGAGAAAATAGGGGATAGAATGTAGACTCTCCTGTTTGAGAATAGGGCAATGGTGCCCCCACAGGCTCATGGGTGCTGGAGAGATAAACCTGGCCTTTGGTATCAATTAAAAATTGATTATCATTTGAACAGGCGACAATATCAATGTTTTCAAGGTATCCAACAATTACGCCATTGAATCCTTTTGCGTTTTTGGCTTCAAGATCAATAATGATCGTTTCTGATATGATTTTATCGGCTGAGTAGCTGTATAATAATTGATGATTGTTCGTATAGGAAATGGCGTCATCATGGGTAATATGAAAAGTGAGAGCGCCAATTTTTTTTTCATATCGTGAAGCAGTGATAGAAATACTGTTGGCCTGTCCTGTTTCAAGCTTGATAATATGACGAAATCCTCCATTATTATCGGGTGTTATTGGGATTGTTTCTGAAAAGGTACTGATATATATATTTTCAGGGCGATCAAAGTACCCTGCCAGGGGATAATATTCAAAAGAGGTGTGAATGGTATTGGTATAAGATTCATATTCTGTTTCACCTTCTGCTTGAACAAGATTTGTTTTTAGCTTTTCCTGGGCTTCTGTGGCGGAGACCAATGTATATGCGG
Organism: Deltaproteobacteria bacterium; assembly: GCA_002753725.1. Lineage (GTDB taxonomy): Bacteria > Desulfobacterota > Desulfobacteria > Desulfobacterales > Magnetomoraceae > Magnetomorum. Next base: position 10,107 of record PEAL01000137.1, on the reverse strand, counting down.
TCGTACTTCCGGAGGTTTTATTTAGGTTATCAAAAATACTAATTATTTTAGAATCCTGATTAAATAAATCTGGAGAGACATTAAAGTTGATCTCATTATCTGACACCTGTGATTGAACAATTTGAACGACTTCATCGGAAATGGAAAGGGTCTTGTCTGTTGAAACCCCGCTCACGGATTGAAGAAAACGACTGATATTTGTAATGGACTGATTTTCAATCTTGACAGTGCCAGCAACCAGATCAACGGGAGATATCAATTCTTTTGCTTTAATGGTATCACCCAGTTGAATGTTACCCACATAAAACGTGATGTATTCTCGTTTTTTATATTTAAACATCCCTCCAGAATTTGTCACACCTTGTTGTGTTTCTGTTTCATATCTTAAACCATCAACAGGGCCACTATCAATAAATTGTCCTTCATAAAAGATTTCTACTTTTTCAGCTTCATATTCAAGATCACTGCATCCAGTGATAACTGGCAACAAAGCGATAAAGCACAATACAGACAAATGTCGAAAAATACATATATTCATGAGGGTTCTCCACATTCTTTATTTTGATAAATCAGGGATAACAATTTATTTTCTTTCAAAAAGCAAATTATATGCCATCAGAAAGGCAGCTTGCTTTTTTGTATATTCTTCTTTACATTCAATACAAGTTTGCATAAATGTAAGCGATAGATTTCTGGCATGATCAGTTAAACCATGTCAGCTTGATAAGGAGATAACATGAGTGTCTTTTCGGGACAGGATATTTCTGTTTATCGTAAAACCCATCAAAACAGATTTATGCAAAAAAAAGAACGGATGAACGCTCGAAAAAACAGTGCATTGACCCTGTCAAAAAAAGCAGCATATCTGCTAAAAACAAAATATCATGTCAAGCAGGTTTATTTATTTGGTTCATTGGCCAGACAGCATGCTTTTTTTGATGAACACTCTGATATTGATATTGCTGTAAAGGGTTTGCCTGAAAAAGACTATTTTAAAGCACATAGTAACCTGATGGACTTAAACCCCAAATTTGATATGGACCTGGTCATGATGGAAACAGCCTCAACATCTATTTTGAAGGTTATTTGTCAAGAAGGGATCTTGATATGAAAAATACGCATCGTGTTTTAATGGGGAGAATTCTTCAGGAAAAAAAAGATATTCATCTTGTTATTGAAAAGATTGAACGGTTAATCAAAATTGCAAAAACAAGCAATGATGATGCCTACTTCGATGCTGTCGCCCTCAACCTGCACGGATTTTATACCGGTGTTGAAAGAATATTTAAAGACATTGCTAAAACCATCGACAACGAGTCTCCATCGCGTTCTGATTGGCATAAACAGTTAATATTTCAAATGTCTGCCGACATTCCGGGGGTACGTCCTAAAGTGATCACAACGAAAACACGTTATTGTCTTGATGAGTACAGAAGTTTCAGGCATGTTGTTCGCAATGTTTATACCTTTAGTTTTCGTTTTAGCCGGTTAACTGAACTTGCTGAAGAATCAAGAAGTTGTTATCAAAACGTTTTTAATGATCTGGATAGCTTTGTAGAATTTTTGAAAGAACTGGATGAAGATGATAATGAACAGGCAAACTAATTTTTAAGTTTCAAGAAATGAAAGGACAATTTTTATGAATAAGCCCTTTGAAAACAAAAGAATTATCATCACAGGTGCATCCAGCGGTATTGGTAAAGAAATGGCTCTTCAATTATCCAGGCAATCCAGCCGGTTGACCCTTGCTGCACGCACCGATGACCGACTGGCTGAAATTGCACATTTATGTCAGGAAAATGGTGCGCAGGCAATTCATGTTCAAACGGATGTTTCTGATGCCAGCCAATGTGAACATTTGATACAGACAAGCGTGAATCATTTTGGTGGTATTGATATATTGGTTAACAATGCAGGGTATTCAATGTGGGCTAAATTTGAAGATATGACTGACTTTGATATTGGCAGACAATTGTTTCAAGTCAAATTTTTTGGCAGCATATACTGCACTTATGCAGCCCTTCCCTTTCTAAAAGCATCCAAAGGCCAAATCCTTACCATTGCCAGCTTAACAGGAAAAATAGGCGTTCCATCGCGCACATACTATTCTGCTGCCAATCATGCATTGGCCGGTTTTTTTGATGCATTGCGTGCTGAACTTTATAGCGATGGGGTAAGTATCACAATTGCTTACCCGGGGTTTGTGGCAACATCCATTCGTGAACGTGCCATTGGTTGTGATGGAAAAGCCAGCGGGGAATCCCACATTGTTGAATCAAAAGCCATGCCGGTTGACAGTTGTGTTCGCCAGATACTGGAAGCCACGTCACTGAAAAAACGCGAATTGATCCTGACATGGAAAGACAGACTGGGGGTCTGGTTAAAGCTTATGGCACCGTCATTGATTGACAGGATTACCCGAAAGCAAATATCATTTGACAAGCTATCCAAGGTTAATCACTAATACAATGAATATTAAATACTTACAGTTTATAATGCTAATAATCATAAATGTACAATCCGGGTGTGCGGCGATGATCTTTGCTGATACTCTAACATTTGGGCTTTCTGTTGACCTGGGTCCTGTTGAATGCGATCAACTGAATGAAGCTTCGGGGATAGCGATGAGTCGTCAATATACCAATGTTTTGTGGAGTCATAATGATTCTGGCGATGAAAGCCGCATATATGCCATGTCCATAAAAGGTAAACATTTGGCCATTTTTCAATTGCAAGAGGTTGAGGCTATTGATTGGGAGGATATCGCCTGTGGGCCAGGGCCAGACGCAAGTTTGTCGTATATCTATATTGCAGACATGGGAGATAATCGCGCTAAACGAAAAATAAAAAGCGTTTATCGCGTACCAGAACCTTCGCTACCACAGTTACCGCAAAAAAGTATTCTTCCCATTAAAACGTTTGATCGAATCCAGTTTAACTACCCGGATGGCATTCGAGATGCTGAAACACTTATGCTTGATCCAAGCAGCCGAGATATTTATATTGTATCTAAACGTGAACAACAGGTGAAGGTCTATCGGCTGGCATATCCTCAATCCGTCGAAACAATCAACACAGCTGAAATCGTTGCAACCTTGCCTTTTTCCTGGGCTGTTGGCGGAGACATTTCACCCGATGGTAATGAAATGCTCATAAAAACCGACAGCAGTGTCTACTATTGGAAAAAATCAGATACTGCACCGATCACGGCCTTCTTTTCAACCCCTGATTTAGTATCCGTTCCCTACACTCAGGAGCTACAGGGCGAAGCGATCTGTTGGTATCACAAATCGTTGGGATATTTTACAGTGAGTGAGGAACCCTGGCGCATTGAAAACAATGAAGCCCATGTGATGTTTTATCCAAGACTGACACTGATGGATATTAATCAGGACAGACGATTTGATATTGCAGATATTACTTATTGCTTAGAATACATCGCCGATTTGAGACCACTTCCCAAAATGCCGGTTCTTCCAGATATCAATCATAATAACCGCGTTTATATTGAAGAACTTATTTATGGGTTGCAAATGTTGATTCAAGGCGTTCAAGCGAATCAATAATCGGAGAATAAAAAAATTTGAACCAAAAAGGAGGACAACACAATGAGTAAGGATTATTCATTTATTATTAACAATAATTCCGTTGAGTTAACAACAGCTTTCAATTGTTTGAGAGGCCTGGATGATACTGTATTACATAATCTTATCCAAATCATCATTGGGCGGCAATATGCAAAAGAAAAGGGGATTAAGGTTTCAAATGAAGAATTACAAGTAGCTGTGGATGAATTTCGATATTTGCAAGATATGGAATCATCGGCTACATTTATAAGCTATTTAAAAAACAGAAAAATAAGCCTTTTATCCTTTCAAAATGCCATGGAAAATATTCTTTTAATCAATAAATTAACTGATGATATCTCTGATGAAGAAACAGATGCATATATCGCAAAAAATCAATTACAGTTCGAGCAGGTTGAACTGTATAATATCCGATTGGATAATGAGGACACGGCCAGTGAAATAAAAGAGCTTCTTGATGATGAAGAAATGAGTTTTCCTGCCCTTGCCTACGAGCATTCCATTGATGAAGACTCAAAAAAAAGAGGCGGTTATATTGGTTTCTTATCTCGTGAGGAAATGACAGCAACTGTTGAAGCCGCTGTTTTTAAAGCATCTGAAGGCGATATCATTGGGCCATATAAAACTCAGAATGGGTACAACATTTTCATGATAAATACATTTCATAAGCCTAAAAAAGATGATCCTGATTTGAGACTTGCTATAAAACAAAAGCTCTTGCAAGCAAAACTTCAGGACTTAATAAAATCCGCTGATATTAAATGTCCTTTTTATGAATAAATAAAAATCATACTTGCTCATAAACGTGCTTTGATGAATCGTTTATGAGCAAAGTAACAAAGCAATAGATCAATTACCTTTCTCGAACCCCTTATAAATTCAGGCTAACCCATCATGGCTCTTTTTTTTAATAATTCAATTTTTTTGTATTTTTTTTTCTTGACAGTTTAAGTGTATCGATATAGTGTGGAGTCAAATCATAAAAAACAATTCAGATTACAACTATTTCATTCAAAACATTTTGATTTTACATATTAATAATTTTATTCCTCCTGAAAAGAAAAATTGAAATAAAATAAAAAAATCATCCAATAATTTTTAAATAGACCCTTTTACTGTCAAGATAATAATTTTACGATTACGCATAGTGATCGTTACCAGTATGTCTATTTTTTGTTAAATCTTCTACATTTTATTTACACCAACGAAAGGAGTTTACAATGACTAAAGAAAACATTTTAAACAACGATTTTATTGTCGAGGTGTCGGATTTGGAACAACGTGCAAGCCAACTTCCGAAAGATGAACTTAAACAAATATTTGGCGGAAAAAAACCGGTTGATGATGATTCTGTCATATTGATGAGTACCACTTATAACTCATCAAAAAAGCCCAAAACCTATTAATCATCGGGCTAAACCCATTATAACCCTTTATGCCAGTACACATTTTAAAATTGTACTGGCATTTTTTTTCTTCGACAGATGATATGACATTACTCGTACCTGCATACACCACATCGCACACACCCCGGCTGACAGTCCACACTTGTTTTTCCATCCATGGCTTTTTGATACTCCTTTGCTAAATATTCTCGATGAAATCCCATGCCCAGGAAATCCCAGGGAAGAACATCCGTGATATTTTTAGGGCCAACTCTTTGCTCTATTGGGATGTTATGTTCTTTGATGGCCTGTTTCCAGTTTCCTTTTAATTGATAAGCCGTTTCTATCAAATAAGCGATTTGACGATCCCCACAGGAAAGAAGCGCCTGTATCATTGCTTTTCGTGGTGAATCGATTTGTAAACTGACGTTTGGAATTTTTTGAACGTGCTTTTTTATAAAATGAATTTTCTTCTTCAGCACGTTAACAGGTTCCTGGCCAACCCATTGAAAAGGGGTTGATGGTTTTGGAATAAAATTGTTCAAACTAATTGTTATTCGACCGATTTTATGATTTTTTCTGCTGGCTTTGACAAATACTGATTGAATGGTTTGACAAAATTTGACGGTTTCTTCAATATCATCCCAGGTTTCCGTTGGTAATCCGATCATTAAATAGATACGAATATGAATGAATCCCGCGCAAACCAATTTTTCAACACATGATAATATGCCTGACTCACACATGCCTTTGTTGACCACCTGACGCAATCGTTCGGAACCGGCATCCGGTGCAATGGTCATTGTTTTTATCCCTGTCTTTACAGCGTAAGCAAGCCACTGATCAGACATTGCATCCGCACGGAATGAACTGAATGCCAGTTTCATTTTTTTTTCATAAACGTGTTCACACAGTCTATCCAGAAAAGGTAAATCTGACACAGCAGCGCCCATAAAAGCAATTTTTTCAGCAAGCTGACTGCCACGTTCTATGCTTGCAGACAGTTGTTCCAATGTCCTGAAACGTGGGGGACGATAGACATATCCTGCACCACAATACCGACATCCATGAGGACACCCTCGACTGACTTCAACAAGATAAGTGTTCTCAAAAGTGGCCAGGGGGGTAATCAATGAGCTGCATGTATCAAAATTGACAATGGAGGGAACAAACAGACGGGTAATTTTTCGGGAATCAACAGCACCTGAATGGCGTTCAGGAATATAGATCCCCTCAAGGGATTCAATATGATCAAGGTTTGTTTCTCTGGTTTGTGATGGCTCCAGATAATCAAATAATTGGGGAAGCAGACATTCGGCTTCCCCAATATAAAAAAAATCAATAAAAGGCGCAATAGGTTCGGGGTTGAGAAATGTAATCACGCCCCCCGCCATCACCAATGGTTCATTTGCCTGCCTTTGATTGGAATAAACAGAGATTTCTGAAAGCCTGAGCGCATGAACGATATGAATAAAATCGCTTTCAACGAATAAAGAAAACGCCAGAATATGAAAATCTGTCAAAGGTCGACCGGATTCAATGGACACACAGCCTGATTTCTGTGTTGTAGCATCCACAAAAACACGCTCACAGACCACATGGGCGCAGTCATTCAAGAGTCGGTAAACGGTTTGAAAGCCAAGATTGGACATACCTACAGAGTATGCATTGGGAAAAACAAGCGCTACCGATATTTTTTGATGCCAGTCTTTTAAAAGTGTTCCGGTTTCCTGATCAATCAGATCCTTGCGAAAACGATTGCGCAATTACGCTTTTTTCTTTCTCAGAAACGTGGGGACATCCAAATCTTCGTTGTCCAGAACCATGCCTTTATAACCGCGCAAATTTGGACCGGTTACAGGCGTTGGTGGAGCCATACCTTTTTGGGAACGAACAAACGTCGGTTCGTCATAATTGACAGCGCTAACCATATCTGCTGGAGTAATATCTCGAATTTTATTTCGATAATCACCAACTTCAAGCCTGGGTTTGATAAACTGATTGTCTTCACCCAATCCTGTTGCAATGACAGTAACGCGAAGTTCTTCACCAATGGTGTCATCCATGACAGCACCCCAGATGATTTCAGCATCATCACCAGCTTCTTCATGAATACGATCTGAAGCTTCAGTCATTTCACCCATGGTCAGATCACTGCCACAAGTGATATTCATTAGTACGCCACGCGCACCATTAATGGATAAGTCTTCCAACAAGGGATGTGAAATAGCACGTTCCGCAGCTTCAATGGCCCGATTATCGCCAACACCAACGCCTGTACCCATCAATGCCATCCCACCATTTGCCATGACTGTTCGAACATCAGCAAAATCAAGATTGACCAGACCCGGTCGTATAATCAGGTCGGTGATTCCTTTGACCGCATGAAGTAAAATTTCATCAGCGCGTTTGAACATTTCTAACATGGTGGCATTTTTTGATGCCAGTCCGCGCAACCGATCATTGGGAATTGTTATGACAGTATCTGCCACTTCTTTAAGAGAAATAATACCTTCTTCGGCCTGACGTGAGCGTTTTTTACCTTCAAACGAAAACGGTTTTGAAATAACAGCAACGGTCAGCGCCCCGAGTTCTTTGGCAATTTTTGCAATGACTGGCGCAGACCCTGTACCCGTTCCACCGCCCAACCCGGCGGTAATAAAAACCATATGGCTATCTTCAAGTACCTGACGAATATCTTCGGCGTTTTCCAATGCCGCATCCCGTCCAACTTCTGGATTTGCTCCTGCACCCAGCCCTTGAGTGAGTTCAGATCCAATTTGAATTTTAATCGGCGCTTTTGATATACTCAATGCCTGAATATCTGTGTTGCAGACGATAAATTTTACGCCCTCCAGATTGGATTCAATCATATTGTTTACCGCATTGCCGCCTGCACCACCTGCACCAATGACTTTGATATGGGCGCCATTACCTGATTCGCCGTCAACAGCTTTGATTGTCATAATGATAATTCCTCCTCTGTTTTTACAGAGATTTTTTTCGAAAGTCGCAAGCGCTCTAAATCATCTATATCAAAAATGAGAGACCTCACGACTCTTGAGTTTCGAAATGAGAACGATGGTTTTTTAGTCTGTGCCGTTAAATGACTTCCTTAAACCATCCCTTCATTCTTTGCAATATTCTTGAAAAAACATTCTTGTCTTTAATTCTGAATTTTCGTGTTTTTCGATGTTTGCTTGCACCATGCAGAATCAGTCCCACTCCGGTTGCATACATTGGGTTGTTTACAACATCAGTTAATCCTTTAATTCCTTTTGGTTTTCCAATACGAATGGGTTGATCCAGCACCATTTCTCCAAGAGTTTCAACACCATGAAGCAAGGATGCTCCACCGGTTAAAACAAAGCCTGATACAATGAGTCGTTCCATTCCTGCACGATAAACTTCTCGGTTAACCAGGGCAAACAGTTCTTCCATGCGGGGCTCAATAATTTCACAAAGCACTGCCCGAGGAACTTGTCTGGAACGATTTCCGCCCCCAACACCTGAAATTTCAACCATATCGTCCGGGCTGATTTTGTTTCGAAGACAAGAACCATGTCGTGTTTTGATAGATTCGGCATCGGTTAACGATGTTCGCAGTCCATAAGCCAGATCATTGGTTAAATTGGTTCCCCCCAAGGGTATCACCGAGGTGTGTTTGATATTTTTCCCCGCAAAAATGGCAATATCTGTTGTTCCGCCACCAATATCAACCAGGGCAACGCCCAGTTCTTTTTCTTCGGGAAGCAACACTGACTCTCCTGATGCCAATGACTCCAAAACGATGTCATTGATTTCAAGATTTGCACGGTTGGCACACCTGACAATATTTTGGACAGCTGTTACAGCCCCCGTTACAATGTGAATTTTAACTTCCAGCCTGACACCGGCCATGCCAACCGGATTTTGAATACCCGGTTGGTCGTCAACAATGAACTCCTGGGGAAGCACATGAATGACTTCGCGATCCATTGGAATCGCTACAGCCCGCGCTGCTTCAATAACGCGTTGAACATCACTTTGCGTTATTTCTGACCCCTTGACTGCAATAATACCATGACTGTTGAACCCCTGCATGTGGGCACCGGCAATTCCGGCGTAAACATTGGAAATTTCACAACCAGCCATTATTTCAGCATCTTCAACGGCTTTTTTGATGGAATCCACAGTCGATTCTATATTGACAATGACCCCTTTTCGTAATCCGACAGAAGGGTGTGTACCGGTGCCGATAATATGGATTCCTTCGGTGGTCACTTCTCCCACAACAGCACATATTTTTGTGGTTCCAATATCTAATCCGACAATAAGCTCTTCTTGATCTCGCATCCTTTTTTTATACCTCCTTGCCGTCGGAATTCTTTTCTGAGTAAGGTCGAACCGTAATACGATCCGGATTATTCATATCTATGTATTCAATTCGTTGATATGCTTTTCTATACCGAAAAAAAGCCAGCAACTTTCGTAATCGATGAAATTTTTCTTGATAGTTTTCTGATCCCAGTAAAATTTTAAATTCAGGATCACCTATCCATATCGTGATACCAAAATCGATGTCAACATGCAGTTGAGATATTTTCATGTTTTCAGGAAAGCCAACGGTTTGTTTCTTTTCTGCTAAAACGCGAACAATTGCAATCATTTTCTGCGATAAAGATTCATCGGTTTGTGAAAGATCTGCATGTGTCATTCCTGTGACAATAGGTAAATTCATCGGATCTGATTCAGTCTGTTCTTTAATGACAAAACCACTGGTATCAATGATCAAAGGACGATCAAACAGCAGAACTGCCAACGCTTTTTTCTCAACAATCTGAATGGATAATTCATTGGGAAACGTTCGCTGAATAGTTGCTTGTGCAATCCACGGATTCTGGATTAACCGGTGATTTATTTTTTTTAGATTGATCGCTAAAATATTTTCAGTGGGGGTTAAATCAACCCATTCAAGAATAGTTGTTTTGGAAAGAAATTGGTGTCCTGTGATCTGGATATTTTTTGTTTGAAAGTAGGGTAATGTAATCAGTAAATCATAGACAAAAATACACACCACGCTTAACACCAGGATAAGGACAGAAAAAATCGTCACGCCCTTAATGTTTAAGCGTTTGTGGGGTGAACATGTTTTA